>NZ_JBHWJJ010000024.1:0-81991 GCF_042732005.1 Streptomyces sp. NPDC059851
TAGCGGGGCTGGGGGGGTGGGGGGCTCGACCGGCCGCCGCCGGGAGGGGCCGGGCCGCGGCTCCTTCTCCGGCGCGCCGCGGCCCGGCCCGTTCCGGCGGGCGGGTCAGGACGCTCTGGCGCGCTGCGTGACCACGATGCACGCCAGGACGACGACGGCGGTGGCCGGCGCCGCGGGCGTGAGGTGTTCGCCGAGCAGGAGCACGGCCCAGACGAGCGTCAGCAGCGGCTGGGCCAGCTGGAGCTGGCTCGCCCGGGGCACCCCGATCCGGCCCATGCCCTGGTACCAGACGACGAAGGCGCCGAACTGCGACACCCCGGCGATGTACGCCATGCCGACCACGGCCTTCGCCGTGAGGTGCACGGGCTCGTGCGGGAGCGCCCACGCGGACACCACCGCGTTGACGGGGGCGGCGAGTACGACGCCCCAGGCGATGACGCGCCATCCCGGCATGTGCGCCGACAGCCGTCCGCCTTCGGCGTAGCCGGCCGCGCAGACGAGGAGGGCGGCGAAGAGGAACAGGTCCGCGACCGTCGGCCGCCCCTGGTTCTGGGACAGCGTGAAGGCGATCACGGCGAGCGCACCGGTCCCGGCCGCCGCCCAGAACACCTTCGAGGGGGAGCGCCGCGTGCGGACCGCGGCGATCGTCGCCGTCGCCATCGGCAGCAGGCCGATGACGACGGCGGAATGGGCCGTGGACGACGTCTGCAGCGCGAGCGTCGTGAGCAGCGGGAATCCGATGCCGCACCCGCCGGCGACGACCAGCAGCGCCGGCCAGTCCGCCCGCGCCGGGGCCGGTGCCCGGGTCCACAGCAGGGCCGCCGCCGCGATGACGGCGGCTATGACCCCGCGTACTCCCGTGGCGCTCCAGGGGCCGAACCCGTCGAGCGCCCACACCGTTCCCGGGAAGCTGAAGGAGAAACTCGCCACGCCGAGCGAGGCGAGGAACGTTCCGTTCGAGAGCGGCGAAACACGCGGTAACGCGATCGCACTGTGTTGTGCATCCATGATTCCCACATTGGTTCGAATGACTGGTCGGGAAGGTCTGATCAGCGCATGGCGAGGTCCACGATGCGCTCGATGAGGTCCGCGTACGTCCACCCGGCCCCGGACGCCGCGAGCGGCAGCAGGCTGGTGGCCGTCAGCCCCGGAAGTGCGTTGACCTCCAGGCACATGGGCTCGCCCGCGGCGTCGCAGCGGAAGTCCGTGCGCGAGTAGGTGTGCGCGTCGAAGCCGAGCGCCTCGTGCGCGCGCACGGCCAGCTCCTGGAGCCGGGACGCGAACTGCGCCGGGATCAGGGCCGGACACACCTCGCTCACCGCCCCCGGCTGGTACTTGGCCGTGTAGTCGAACAGCGGCGTGCTCAGTTCGATCTCGACGACGGGGAGCACCTGCCCACCGATCACGCCGACGGTGAACTCCCGGCCCGGCAGGAACGGTTCCACCAGGAGCTCGCCCTGACCGGCGCGCATGCCCGCGGCGATCCGCTCCAACTCCGCGAGGGAGTCGGCCCGGTGCACCGAAACGCTCGACCCGTCCGCGACGGGCTTGGCCACCACCGGCCCGGCGGCGAGCAGCCGCTGCACGTCCTGCGGCACCTCGTCCGTACCGGGTTGCCACAGCGCGCGCTCGGTCACGGGCAGTCCCGCGGCCCCCAGCACCGCCTGCGCCCGGTCCTTGTGCCAAGCCGCCGCACACGCGGTGCCGTTCGCGCCGGTGAAGCGGATGCCCGCCTCCCGCAGGCGTCCCTGGACCCGCCCGTCCTCGCCCCAGCCACCGTGCAGGGCCAGGAAGACGAGGTCCGCTTCGCCCATGAGCTCCCGTACCGGCCCTCCGGCCAGGGCGGCGTCCATGCGCTGCTGGAGCTGCCGCCGGACGAGACCGGACGGCGGCTCCTTGCCGACGGTGAAGCCGTCCACCACGTCACCGGGGCGCAGGGGACCGGCCAGGACCGGCGCCTCAGCGGCCGGATCGACCAGCACCACCTCGTGGCCGCGCTCCAGCAGGGCCCGGGCGACAGAGCCGCCCGACGCCAGGGAGACGTCTCGTTCCGGGCTCTCTCCACCACACAAGATCACGATTCGCATGCCGGGATTGTGTCCCCTCCTGCAACTTTCCGCACACGCCATCCGGCCGAAAACGGCCGGTCGGCTGCCGCGCACCATCCGACGGAACGACCCCCCGCCGGCCTTCGCCGGCGCAACGCACACCCTCAGGCCCGGGCCTCCGCCACCGGCTCGGCGTCCGCGCCGCGGGTGCGCAGGGCCCAGCGGACGACGGGCGAGATCAGCAGGCCGACCGCCGCGAACAGCACGCCGAGCAGCAGCCAGCCGGGGGCTCCCCAGCCGACCACCAGCACCGTGATCAGGGGCGGCGCGAAGATCCGCGACAGGGACAGGCCGGTCGAGTAGGTTGCCTGGTACTCGCCGTGGGCGTGGGCCGGGGCCAGGCCGAACGAGATGCTCCAGCCCGCCGCCGACTGCCACAGCTCGCCCGCCACGTGCGCCAGCGCACCCAGCGCCAGCAGCGCCACCGCGAGCCAGGTCGACCGGCCGCCCGCCGCGGCGAACAGCACGCACGCCAGCCCGATGACCAGCCCGGCCCGCCGGGCCGCGCGCGCCCCGCCCGCCGGTGTCTCGGTCCCCTTCGTCGCCTTCACCTGGAGCAGCAGCACGCACACGGTGTTGATGCAGAACAGGACGGACACCACCCAGCGGGGCGCGTTCGTCGCCCCGGCGATCCACAGCGGCAGCGCCAGCTCCAGCATGTAGAAGTGCATGGACATCAGGCCGTCCAGCACCGTGAACGTCAGGAACGGGCGGTCGCGCAGGGCCGCGAGCCGGGGCCCCGTGTGGGGCCGGCTCGCGGGGGCCACCGCGGGAATGCGCATCGTCGTCAGCGCGGCCAGCGCGAACGTCGCCGCATCCCCGAGGATCATCCCGACGTACCAGGGCCTGCTGTCGGCGACCAGCCCCAGCCCGGCGACCATCGCACCCACGGCGAGGCCGACGTTGGCGGTCTGCCGCATGACGGCCCGGATGCGTACGCGCTCGTCCGCGGGCACGAGCTGCGCGATCAACGCGCCCTGGGCGCCCCTGGTGCCGGCCAGGGACACGCCCGTCAGGACGGACACGGCCAGGAAGAGGGGGAAGGAGTCCACCAGGGTGAGGCACACCGAGCCCGCGCACTGCACGAGGAACGTGACGACCAGGAGGTTGCGCGGCCCCCTACGGTCGGCGAGGTGCCCCAGCGGCGTGCCGGCGACGACGGCGGCAGCCGCGCCGAGGCTGATGCCGAGCCCGAGCTCGGCCGCGCTCAGGCCCACGGACCGGGTCAGGTAGAGGGCGCTCACCGTCTGGTAGAGGCCGGTGCCGACGGCGTTGACCAGGTTGGCGAGAATCATCAGGCCGGCCGGGCCGCGCGGTACGGACGGCATCACGGCCGTGCCACCGCCCCGCCCTCCGCGAAACGGACCTCGTCGAGCGGCTCCAACCCCGCGCTCGTCGCCGTCCACAAGCGGTCGGATTCGATCACGATGTTGTAGTGGTTCGGGAAGTGGCATTCGTCGAAGCCCGCCACGGTTCCGATCAGCCGGCCGTCGGCCAGCCGTACCTCGTCGCCCACGGCGACGACCGTCCCCTCCTGGAACTCCACGAAGCCGAGGAAGCCGACGGCGTCGATCCGGTCGCCCGCCGCGCGGGGCCGGTCCGTGGTGGTGACCAGCTCGTGGATCTCGCCCGCCGGAATGCAGCGGGTACCCCACTGCGACAGGGTCATGCCCCGGTCATCGCTGGTGTGGAAGAGCAGCCTGACCATCCGGGTGGGCGTGGGCAGCTTGGACCGCCGCCGGCCCGACTCCGCGCGGCCGACCGCGTACGCGTCCTCCACCAGGCCGACGATCTCCACCCCCGTGCCGCACGACGCGCGCCCCGCCGCCACCTGGCTGCGGAAGTCGGCCAGGATCCCGTCGTACTCGTGCTGCAGCGAGGACTTGAAGGCGGTGAAGCCCTCCAGCATGTCGGCGCGCAGCACGGTCCCGTCGGCGAGTTCGGCGACCACGTCCTTCACCTCGCCGGTCGACAGCGCCCAGTCGAGTTCGACCCGGACGGGCACCCCGTCCTCGCTCACCAGGTCCAGCTCCGCGACGTACTCGATCCCGGAGCGGACGTCCCCCAGCCGGACCCCGGTGACGCTGAGGCCGCCGACGAGGGCGTGGGCCATGTCCAGGGCGTTGGGCCCGTTGTCGATCAGGCAGCCGCCGCCGCAGCGTTCGGCGTCGAGGTACCAGCGGTCGCCGCCGATGTGCTCCAGGATGTTCTCGTTGTAGCGGACGGTGAGCCGGGTGATCTGCGAGCGGTCCGCGGGAAGCGCCTCGCGCAGGCCGATCAGGTGCCGGTTGTAGCGCCGGTGGAAGGCGGTGAAGAGGGTGGTACCGGTGCGGTCGGCGGTCTCCGCCATCCGCCGCGCGTCGGCCGAGGTGATCGCCAGGGGCTTCTCGCAGCAGACCGCGACGCCGTCCTCCAGGGCGGCGATCGCCACCTCGGCGTGCAGGTGGTTGGGCAGCGTGATGATCACGGCGTCGCACACGCCCGCCGCGAGTAGCTCCCGGTAGTCCGTGAAGGCGGGCGTCCCCTCGTCCGCGAGCGGCTGAGTCCTGGCCGGATCCAGATCGCAGACTGCCGTCAGGGTCGACTCCGGGCACCGCTCGACGGCTTCCAGGAAGAAGGGGGCGATCGCCCCGAGACCTATGACGCCGTACCTCATGTGCAGGGCTCCTTCCCCCAGTTGTTCACGACGGGTTCTTCGGACGGGTTCTTCGGACGGGTTCTTCACTACGGGTCGTTCGCGGCTTTCGGGTCCGCTGCGCGCCGCGGCGCGCCCGCGGTTCACGTCCGCCGGCCCCTCACCCAGGCGCCGAAGCGCCGTACGATGTCGCGGCAGCTGCCCGCGTACGCCTCCAGGTCCCGCACCGCGACGTGCTCCTGCGCCGTGTGGGCGCCGTTGAGGTCCAGCCGGCCGGGGCCGCACGCGACCACGTAGCGGTCCGGGCCCGCGGCCCAGATCGCGTCGCAGGTGAACGCGGAGCCGTCCCGGATCCCGTCGTGGCGGTGGAGCCCCGCCCCGGCCAGGAGCCCCTCCATCTCCGCGTCGCGGTTGGACAGCGGCGGCAGACCCCGCTTGAGCCAGTCCAGGTGCACCACCCGTTCCCAGTCCTCGACCAGGCGGCGGGCGACCGGATTGTCGCCGAAGCGCCGCGCCAGCCCGTCGGCCATGCGCGGCAGGGCGCGTTCGACCGCGGCCGCCAGCTCGTCCGCGGCCGCCAGGTCGTGGTAGGCGATGTTCAGGCGCAGCTCACCCGTGCCGTAGACCCGGTTGTGGGCGTTGCCGGTGTGCAGACCGGACAGGCAGACCTTGGCGCCGAGCCGCTCCGCCAGCGGGCCCAGCACCTCCGCCAGGTGACAGGCCGCCGTGCCCAGCGCGAGCGTCGCGTTGTGCCCGTCGTACGGGTGGTCGTCGGTCGAGTCCAGGCCCGTCACGGTGATGCGCGGGGTCATCGCGGCACTGCACGCGTCGAACACCCGGCCGCCGGTCGGCTCGGCGAACACCATCAGCCGCCCGACGCGCCCGGACTCCACCAGCCACCGCGTGCCGTACACCCCCATCGCCCCGCCCTCCTCGCCGGGGACGGAGGCGACGAGCACCTGGACGTCCCGGGCCAGGGACGGGTCCTCGGCGAAGGCCGCGGCCGCCCCGAGCACCGCGGCGACCCCGGGGCCCTTGTCGTCCACCGCGCCGCGCCCGTACAGCACACCGCCGTCCAGCCGGGGCGGCAGGTGCGGACCGACCGTGTCCATGTGGAAGTTGAAGACGACGGTCCGTGCCGCGGGCTGCTCCCCGCCCAGCGCCACGACCGCCGACGGCTGGGCCCGTAGGAACGCATCCGCGTCCCCGCCCAGCGCACCGGTCACCTGCGCGGGCACGTCCGGCCGGTCCAGGAAGGACGCGGGCGGTGAGCTCAGCTCCCGCAGCGCGAAACCGCGCCGCACGGCGCCGTCGACGAACTGCTGCTGTGCCGCGGCGAACGCGGCCGGCTCGCCCCCCTCCAGCGGGGTCACCGTGTCCCGGTCCATCAGCCCGACCAGCCAGGACAGGTCGTCGGCGGCGAAGCCGACCGCCGGGGGAGCGGCGCCGTCCGGCAGCGCGGTCACGTGCTCAGCCACGGCCGGCCCCCTTCCCGGGCCGGGCCGCCGCCAGCGCGGTGAAACGGCGGGCGTAGGCGGTGTACGCCTCCTCCAGCGCGGGGTCCTCGGCAGTGATCCCCAGGTGCGGGATGAGCGCCACGTGCGGTTCGATGCTGTACCAGCCGCGGTAGCCCGCGGCCTCCAGCAGGTCCATGCAGGCCGCCACGCCGGCTTCCCCCTCGCCCGGCATGCCGAACTCCGCGGACCCGTCGGCCCGGCGGACGCCGTCCTTGACGTGGACGTGCTCGACCCAGGGCAGGGTCTCGCGCAGGAACGCGAGCGCGTCGTAGCCGTAGGCGAGGCCGTTGCCGACGTCGAACAGCAGCCGCAGCGAAGGGCTGTCGATACCGGTCACCAGCTCCACCGACTCCCGCGCGCCCCGGCTCGCCCAGCCGTGGCAGTTCTCGTGCAACAGCACGACCCCGGCGTCCTCGGCCATGGCCGTGAGCCGGCGCATGCGGCGGAACACCTCGGTGCGCCACGCGGACTCCTGCAGCCCGTCGTTGGGGTACGACATCACGCGCAGCCGGCGACAACCCAGCAGTTCCGCCCGGTGGACGGCACGCCGCAGGACGTCGGCCTCCATCGCGAAGTCATGGGTCACCGAGACCGCCCACCCCCCGACGGGAGTGTCCACCACCGGCACGCTCAGCCCCGCCGCGGCCAGGGCGTCCGCCGCGGCCCGGACCGTGTCCGGGGACAGCTCGTGCACGCCGCGGCGGTCCAGGGTGCGCAGCTCGATCGCCCGGAAGCCGAGGGCGCGGTGGATGCGGATCTGGTCCGCCAGCGCGGG
The DNA here is from genome assembly GCF_042732005.1 of Streptomyces sp. NPDC059851. Classification (NCBI taxonomy): domain Bacteria; kingdom Bacillati; phylum Actinomycetota; class Actinomycetes; order Kitasatosporales; family Streptomycetaceae; genus Streptomyces; species Streptomyces sp. NPDC059851. The sequence goes on from NZ_JBHWJJ010000024.1 coordinate 7,036, forward strand.
CGCCGCCTCGTCCCCGATGCCGCACACACGGTCGATGCCGACGGGCGCTGCCGGGGCGTTCATCGGGTACCGTCCCGGTGCTCGGCGTGGCACTGCACGACCACGGAGGCGATCAGGTCGACGTCCGCCGGAGCCAGCCCCGGGTACAGCGGCAGCGACAGGGCCTGCTCCGCGAGCCGCTGCGCACCCGGGAACACGGCCGACGCCTCCGGGCCGGCCCCGGCGGGGCCGTGCGGGCGGAACGGCGGCACGGCCGCCTCCACACCGTGGGCGGCGAGCCGCGCACGCACCGCATCGCGCAGCGCCGTGACGATCGTCAGACCGTTGTACGGCGAGGGCCACGGCTCGGGACCCAGGACGAGCACGCCCGCCCCCGCGCCCCGCAGCGCCTCGGTGTACCGGTCGGCGAGCCCCCGCACCGCCGTGCTGCGGGCCTCCAGCTCCGGCAGCCGGCGCAACAGGAACGCCGCCACCGCCTCGTCCATGCGGCAGTTGAAGCCGACGCGGTGGTGCAGGAACCGCACCGCCAGGTCCTGGCCGTGGTTGCGGAGCATCCGGCAGGCGCGGGCCACGGCGTCATCGCCGGTGACGATGGCCGCCGCATCACCGATGCCGCCGAGGAGGTCGTCGGGGCCCAGCGGCACCACCGTCGTCACGCCCGGGGCCGGCGGCCGGTGGGGCTCGGGCCGGCCGGTCCCGACGACCGGCAGCCCGAGCCCGAGCGCCGCCGTGTGCAGAGCGGTCCGCGCCCCGCCGGACCCCGCCGGACCGAGGAGCACCGCGCGGGTGGCGGGCCCCACCGCGGCGGCGAGGACCTCCACCGCGGGGGCCCCGTCCTCGGGGGACACGTCCACGAAGACCGGGCGGGCGCCCGTCCGCAGCACGGCACCGGACAGGGCGTCGGGCGCCCAGGCGGGCACGAGCACCTCGTCCCCGGGTCCGCAGCCCAGCGCGCTCAGGACGAGCAGCAGGGCGCCCGCCGTGGAGGCACACCCCACCGCGTGAGCGGCGCCCAGCACACCGGCCAGCTCGGTCTCGAAGCGGGCCGCCCGGGCCTTCAGGATGAACTCGTCCGCCTCGGCGGCTTCCAGGACCGACTCCAGGATCTCGTCGGTGAGCGCGGCATAGCGGGCGCGGTCGCCGCGCAGCGCGATGCGCATCATGGTGTCCTCGGTCATCGAGTGCCCCCGTGGAAAGCGTGGATCAGGTCGCACACGCGGTCGACCTGTTCGTCGGTGAGGTCCGGGAAGAGCGGCAGGCCGACGGCCCGTTCTGCGGCGGCCGCCGCCACCGGAACCGGGTGCCGCGCGCCGCCCAGGTCGCGGAAGCACGGCTGGTCGGTCAGCGGCCGCGGGTAGTAGACCTCGGTGCCCACCTGATGGTCCGCCAGGTACCGGACCAGGTCGTCGCGGCGGTCGGACTCGATGAGGTACACGTACCAGACGGGCTCCGTCGCCTCCCCGGACGGGGCCGTGACCGGTGTGGTCACCGAGGGCGCGAGCGGCGCGAGCCGCCGCGTGTAGTGCGCCGCGAGCTCGGCCCGCCGCTGGATGTCCCGGTCCAGGGTGGCGAGCCGGGTCAGCAGCACGGCGGCCTGGATCTCGTCACAGAGGCTCCCCGTGTCCGCCCGCAGACCGGTGACCCGCTCGGCCAGTTCGTCGTCGTCGGTGAGGACCATCCCCGCGTCGCCCAGCGCGCCCAGGGTCTTGGTGGGGAAGAAGGAGAGCACCCCGGCCCGACCCCACAGACCGGCGTGCCGGCCCTCGACCCGCATGCCGATGGCTTCCGCGCTGTCCTCGAACAGGGCGAGCCCGTGCGCGTCGGCGAGGGCGCGCAGCGCCGCGATGTCCGCCGTCCGGTGGAAGAGGTGCACCGCCATGACGGCCTTGGTGCGGGGCCCGATGGCGGCGCGCACGGCCTCCGGGTCGAGGGCGTAGGACTGCGGGTGGACGTCCACGAACACCGGCTCGGCGCCCACGTGGACGACGCAGGACGCCGTCGCGAAGAAGCTGTACGCGGGGACGATCACCTCGTCCCCGGGTCCGATCCCGGCGGCCCGGAGCATCAGCGCGAGTGCGTCCGTGGCGTTGTTGCAGGCGATGGCGTTCCGGGCGCCGGTGTACCGCGCGACCTGTTCCTCCAGCGCGACCACCAGCCGGTCCGACACGAAGGTGCCGGCGGCCGCGGCCTGCCGGACGAGCGCGGACACCTCGGGCCACTGTCGGCGCAGGGAGACGGCTCCGCTGAAGAACGGCACGGATGAATTGCTGGCCATGAACGGCTTCTCACTCCTCATGAGCAGGGAACTCGGTCTGTCCCAGCAGGGACGGTGCCTCCCTGGGGACGGCTGCGGCGGAGGCGGCCGCGAGCAGCTCGGTCACGCGCAGGTGGAGCTGCGGGTCCGACCCCGCCGGACGCCCGCCCGTGCCGGCGAAGAACCGGTAGCAGTCCTCGACGAACGTGGTCAGGGGGGCGTCCGGCAGCAGGATCCGGCCGGGTTCGCCGGTGACCTGGACCTGCCCGAACGGGTCGTCCCCGCTGATCGGGTAGTGGGCGACGATCTCCCCGTCGGTCCCGCGCAGCCGCAGCCGCCGGACCCGGACCGGCGAGGTGAGGTCGCTGGCCAAGGTGCTGACCACCCCGCTGCGGTGGCGCAGCCGCAGCTCCGCCCCGCCGAGGGCCGGTACGCTGCCGGCCTCCGTCCGCAGCGGCCAGGACCAGGCGGCCTCGACGCCGTCGGCAGCCCCGCACAGGTGCAGCGCGAGCAGCACCTGGTGCGGCAGTTCGATCTCGAAGGCGCTGGAATGCGCGCCGTTCTCCAGGCTGCGCCGGAACCGGGGCTTGCTCTGCTCCAGGTGGAGCGAGACCAGACGGCCGATCCGCCCGCCGGCCAGCAGCGCCGCCACCTGCCGGGTGATCGTGCTGGACGGCCACACCGCGACCGTCAGCAGCTCGATGCGGGCTTCGTGGACCAGGGCCGTCAGCTCCCGTGCCGCGGCCGGGCCCTCGGCGTACGGCTTCTCCATGATGATCCGGCGGACTCCCCCCGCGGCCAGGGCCCTGACCGTGGCGATGCGGTCGGCGACCGGCGTGGCCAGGTGGACCACGGCCGACTCCGGCGCGTCGAGGGCCGCCAGCGCGTCCGGGAGCGAGCCCGCCCACCGGGTGCCCGGCAGCGGATCGGCCGGCCGGACCCGGTCGACGACGATCACCTCGCCCTCCGGTACGGTCCCGCAGCCGGCCAGCGCGGTCAGGCTGCGGTGGTGCAGGTCGCGCCCCGCGTGCCCGTACCCCACGATCACCGGTACGGGCCGCCCGGGCCGCCCGGCCCCGCGCGGCGGCGCGGCCGGCACTACTGCGCGCACGGTCACCGGTCTTCCCCCGGGAAGCCCCGACCTCCAGGCCGGGGAGCAATGGGTCCGCGGGGTGGAGCCGCGAAGTGGCGGCGTTCGCTGCACATCTGCTCTGACCTGCACTCTCATTCGTTGTCAGTGGCGGCTGTTGGCGTGCGAATCATGACGACGGCACCGATGGTCGAGCAGGTGACCGGGCGCGCCCGGTCCACGTCCCGGCTGCGTGTGTCGTCCACCGCGCGGTCAGCCCCGGAGGGGGGCGGGCGCGGTGCCGGCGGGTGTGGAACGAGTGCGTGGCGATGTCCCGCAAGGTCCACGCGCACCACTCCGCCCGCGTGATGCTCGTCCGGGCTGGTCCCGACCCGGCTAGTGATGATCTTGTAAGTCCCGCCACCTGCTAGGTGTCAGGCGAAGTGGGCTAGGAATCCCCTCCCTCCAGAGAGGGGAGGTGTCAAAGGTGGTGGATCCCGTCACCCGCTGCGGCGAGGTTCCAGGCGTCGAGCACCAGGGGGGCCGCGTACCACAGGGGGCGGTCGACGACCTGCCGTTCCGGGGTCATCAGCACCACGCAGTCGTGCTCCAGGACGGCGGAGCGGTTCCACTCGGCCCGGGCCACCTGCGCGCCGTCCACGCTGAGCACCTCCACGTGCGGGTCGACGTAGGACACCTTGGCGCCGCGCCGTTGGAGTTCCGCGATCACCTCCACGGAGGGCGAGTTGCGGACATCGGACACGCCGGGCTTGTAGGCCGCGCCGACGACGAGCACCCGGGCCGTGGCCAGTTCCTGGTCCGCGTCGGACAGCAGTTCCGCCAGCCGGTCGACGACCTCCAGCGGTCGCCGGTCCGCGCGCCGGATCGCCTCCTCCACGAGGGGCATCGACACGTTCGACTCGGCGGCGACCGACCGGAGGAAGCGGGGGTCGACGGGGATGCACTCGCCGCCGATCCCCGGGCCGGGACGATGGGCGAGGAATCCGTACGGCTTGGTAGCGGCCGCGTCGATCACGTCGTGGACCGACACGCCGATGCTGTTGCAGAGCGCCTCCAGCTCGTACGTGAGGGCGATGTTGACCAGCCGGAAGGTGTTCTCGAAGACCTTGGCGGTCTCGGCGACCTCAAGGCTGTCCACCGGCACGACGACCCGGCACACCGAGCCGAGCAGCTGCCGGGCCCGCTCTCCGCTCTCCGCGTTGATCCCGCCCACGATCTTCGGGGTGTTCTCGAGGTTCCACCCCTCCGCGTTGGCGGGGTTGATCCGCTCGGGCGCGTTGGCCACGAGGAAGCCCTCGCCGGGTGTCAGGCCCAGCCGCTCGCCGAGCAGGGCGGCGGCGCGGGCCGTGGTGCCCGGGGGGACGGTCGACTGGACGACGAGCAGCGCCCCCGGCTGCAGGTGCGCCGCCAGGACCTCGAAGACGCTGTCGAAGGCCCGCAGGTCCGGCTTCCCGTCCGTGGCCGTGGGTGTGGGGACGCAGACGACGACCGCCTCGGCGTGCTCCAGCGCGCTGCTGTCGCCGGTGACCCGGAGCGTGCCGGAGGTGACCGCCAGGTCCTCGTCGCGCACGTCGGTCAGGTAGGAGCGGCCGCTGCGCAGCGCGGCGAGCTTCGACTCGTCGATGTCGTACCCGGTCACGTGGTGGCCGGCGTTGGCCAGGCCCAGCGCGAGCGGCAGCCCGGTGTACCCCAGGCCGATGACGGCCACCCGGGTCGGGCCGGGTCGGGCGATGGTGACGTCCGATATCATGATACCCCCGTAAAAACCGGTGAAAACAGTGATGTTGCGGACTACGGCTGCTCGCCCCTGCTCAGTGCGGCGAAGCGGTGCCGGTTCTGCGCGTCGAGGCGGGCGAAGGTGCGGGTGATGTCGTCCTGGGCGTCCTGCTGCAGGAACTTCGCGTAGACGAAGCCCTCTTCGTGCAGGCAGCCGCGCAGGACCTTGACGTGGTGCGCCGATTTCCCGAAATGGACCCGCTCCAGACCGAGCTCGATGGCGATGCGCACCGGCTCGACGTAGCCCACGTTGACGTAGACGCGGGCGTCGTCCTGGTTCGCGCCGCTGTTGCCGTAGCGCAGCACGTTGAGGACGCCGTGCCCGTGGAAGCCCATGGAGTACCCCGCCAGCGCGTCCTGCGTGCGGGCCCCGCACCAGGTGGCGGAAGGGACGAGCCGGTCGAAGCGGCGGAAGGACTCCTCCGTGAACTCGACCTCCGGCCTGCGGTACTTGTCCATCAGCGCACGGTGCTGGTCGGCCATGACGGCCGCGAGTTCGTCGGCGTTCTCCGGGCGGACGAGTTCGATGCCGCTGCGCAGGAAGTGGTTCATGTCGTTGCGCAGGCGCTTGCGGGGGCCGCGCGGCAGCGAGGAGAGGAACTCGTCGATGTCGGCACCCGCCACCGGCAGGTAGAAGTCGCCCTCGTAGAACGCCCGGGCGAACCCGGCCCGTTCCAGTGCCTCCGCCAGCGCCCCGTCCGACCCCAGGGCGAACGGCAGGACGACCGCGTCGAATGCGTTCGCCGCCGCCCACTCCGTGATCTCGCCGACGAAGGTGCGCAGCGCCTCGGGGCCCGTGGCGTGGATGCGGGAGCGCAGCCGGACCGGCACGCCGACGATCAGGTGCGCGGGCGCCCGTTCCACCAGGGCCGGGTCGCCGGTGAACTCCCCGATCCGGAAGGTGAGGGGGACGTGCCGGTGGTAGACGTACGCCGGTGCGAAGGCGATCAGCCTGCCGTCGGAGTCCCGCTCGTGGAAGTACAGCGCACGGGCGCGACCGCGGTGCTCCTCCTCGACGAAAGCGAGGAACGGCTTGCCGAAGAGGCAGTCGCCGAGGTCGTCCAGCTCGGTCTCGCCGAAGTCGGCGATGTCGTCGGATACCTGCATGGTCGCACTCCTGCGGTCGCGCCGGGTCTCGGTCTTCGGTCAGAGGCTGGTGAAGCGGGGCACGGCCCCGGTCCAGTTCGGGTCCACCGCCTGCATGGGCGTGACGTCGTCCCGGGTGCGGACGCCGCACCGCTCCCACTGCTCGTGCAGCCGGGCCACCGCGTCCGTGTCGAGCTCGACCCCGAGCCCCGGCGCGTCGGGCACCTTGACCTCGCCCCGGTCGAAGGCGAGGGCGCCGGGCACCACGATGTCCTCCGTCTGCCACGGCGTGTGCGTGTCGCAGGCGTACGCCAGGCTGCGGGACACCGCACCGAAGTGGGTCATCGCGGCGAGGCTGATGCCCAGGTGCGTGTTGGAGTGCATGGACAGGGCGAGGCCGAAGGTGTCGCAGAGGACGTCCAGGGCGACGGACTGCCGCAGCCCGCCCCAGAAGTGGTGGTCGGAGAGGATGATCTGCGGGGCACCCTCGCGGACCGCTTCGGGAATGTCCTCGAACGCGGTGACGCACATGTTGGTCGCCAGCGGCATGGACACCCGGCGGGCCACCTCGGCCATGGCCGGCGTCCCGTCGACCGGGTCCTCCAGGTATTCGAGCTGGCCCTCCAGCCGCTTGCCCACCTCCACGGCGACGTCCACCGTCCAGGCGGCGTTGGGGTCGATGCGCACGGGGTGGTCCGGGAAGGCCTCGCGCAGCGCGAGCACGGTGTCGACCTCCGTCGCCGGGGGCAGGACACCACCCTTGACCTTGAGCGAGGTGAACCCGTACTCGGCGACCATGCGCCGGGCCTCCTCGACCATCGCCTCGGGGGTCAGTACCTCCCCCCAGCCGTCGGCCCCGTACGGCGTGGTCGGGTGCTCGCCCCACTTGTAGAACAAGTAGGCGCTGTAGGGCACGGCGTCCCGGATCTTGCCGCCGAGGAGCTCGTGCACCGGGCGCCCGAGGGCCTTGCCCTGGATGTCCAGGCAGGCCACTTCGAAGGCCGAGAAGACCGCGGCGCGGGTCTTGCTGGACGCGGCGTTCGCCATGGGGTAGCCGGCACCCACCGGGAGTTCGCGGGATGCGTCCCGGTCGAAGCCGGAGAGCACCTCGACGACGGTCCTGGCCAGCACGTTGGTGGCGAAGGGGTCGGTGCCGACCAGGCGGGGCGCCACGGCGCGCAGCCAGGTGAGCATCTGGTCGTCGCCGTAGGTCTCGCCGAGACCGGTGAAGCCGTCGTCGGTGTGCACCTGGATCACCGAGCGCAGGGCGTGGGTCTGGTGCACGCCCTCGGAGTTCAGCAGCGGCGGGTCCTTGACGGCGATGGGAGTGATGTTGACGGACGTGATGATCATGGGTTCGCTCTCCGGTCGGGCCTGTGGGAAGGCATGCCTGTTCGAACGGTCCTGCGGGGAAGAGGGGTTCAGGCGGTGTCGGCGGCGGTGTCGGCGGCGGTGTCGGCCGCGGTGTCCGCGATGACCGTCGCCTCGTGGAACCAGTCGTGCACCCGGGCGATGGCGTCCTCGACCTCCCGGCGGGTCTCCCCGGTCACCAGCGCGGACGCGATCATCTCCGTGCTGAGCTGCGCGGCGGAGAGTTCCGCCCCGGGCCGGGCGTGCCGGCGGTAGCTGCTGACCCCGGCGACCGGGCACTCGTCCGGGATCTCCACGAGCGTGCCCGAACGCGGCGGGAACAGCGTCAGACCGGCCATCCGCAGCGGCCGCGCCGGGATCGACGGGGGGTTGTTGCCCGTCAGGGACCGCAGGTGCAGCTCGGGCAGCCGGAAGCCGAAACCGAGCTCCAGCATGTCCTCGATCATGCCGCCGCCCATCCGTGCGGCGATCTCGTTGAAGAACAGGCCGGGGCCGCCCGTCCCGCCGTCCCGGCCGCGGAACACCTCCGCGTGGAAGACGCAGTCCTGGGGGCCGGGGAGGGCGTCCAGGGCCTTGACGGTCATCGTGCGCAGCTCTTCGGTGAGCGGGTCGTGCGCCTCCATCAGCGCACTGCGGATCGAGGTGCCGCGGCGGATGTCGAGGCAGGTGGTGTCGCCCTGGGTGGACGGCCACACCAGCCGGACCTCGCCGTCCACGAGCACCCCGTCGACGTGGAAGAGCTCGTGCTCCAGATAGGTCTCGGCCAGCAGGTGGGCTCCGTCGTCCGTGCCCAGCTCCGGGTGGCGGTCGAGGAACGCCGGGAGGTCGTCCGGTGTGTCCAGGACCTCGATGCCCATCGACCCGCCGCCCCGGCGCGGCTTCACCACGACCGGGTAGCCGTGCTCGGCGACGAAGTCGACCAGGTCCGTGGTGTGGGTGACCGCGGCGAACGGGAGCAGCGGGACGCCCGCCTCCCGCAGGATCGACTTCATCGCGTACTTGTCGCGGAAGGCGCTCACGCCCGCCGCGGTGTGGCCCGGGACGTTCATGGCCGCACGCAGCCGCGCACCGCGCAGCAGGTCGAACTCCGAGGGCGCCAGCAGCCGCTCGAAGGCCCACTTCTCGTGCAGCTGGAGCGCCAGGAGCTCCACGGCCGGATTGAAGTGGAAGTCCTCCAGGATCTCGACGTGGGCGTAACCGGCGAGCACGGCGGTCCGCTCGTCCGGGTCGGCCGGCAGGGCCGCCGCGTCCGTGATGAGGACGACATCGTGCCCCTCGCCCAGGAACTCGGCGTAGCGGCGCTGGGTGAGCGGGGTTCGGTTGAGTACGAGGAACCGCATGTTCTCTCCATGGAGGGTTGGCGGAGCGGGCCGGTCCGGCCCTGCTGCCGGAGTGCGCCGCGGACGCGTTCTACGACTTGAGCCGCTCGGCCAGGGCCTGGGCGAAGCGCAGCGCCCCGTCCTCGCTGAAGGTCAGGTTGAGCGAGGGCTCGCAGAGCTCCATCTCCAGCACCATGGGGGTGCCGTCCGCCCCGCGGACCACGTCGACCCGGCCGCAGACCAGGGGGAGGTCGAGGCCCAGGTGCGCCACCGAGGCGGCCAGCGCGGCGGCCGCGACGGCGCGCTGGTCCTCGTCGGCGTCCCGCGCCGTGCGGAAGTCGAGCGTCGGGACGTGCACCGTGCCGTCCGGCATGAGCATCGCGCCCTTGTGGATGGCGTGGCTGTAGACGCCGTCGAAGAAGGTCAGGTCGGTCTCGCCGTGCCGGTCGACGGACTCCACGTAGGGCTGGAGGATGACGTGGCTGCCGTTGGCGAGCAGCCGGGCGACGTGGCGGCCCGCTGCCTCCCCCAGCGATCGGGCGTAGCGCTGGACGTCCTTGGAATAGCAGCCGTCGGTCGGCTTGACGACGAACTCACCGGCCTCCGGGTGGGCGGCGAGGAAGTCCTGCACCGCCGGCAGGGCGGCCGACCTGGGTTCGATGATGGTGGTCGGGATGACGGGCACCCCGTGCGCGGCGAGGTCGGCCAGGTAGCGCTTGTCGAGGGCCCACCGCACCAGCGGCATGGGGGTGATGAGCCGCGTCACGCCGGAGATGCGCTCGCAGAAGTCCAGGAATTCGGCCTGCTTCTCCGCCCAGGTCCAGGGCGAGCGGAACACGACGGCCTCGAAACGCGACCAGTCGACGGTCTCGTCCTCCCAGTCGCACACCTCGGCGGTGATGCCGACCGTTGCGCACGCCTCCAGCAAGGGGGGCATGTCGTAGTCGATGGGAAGGCTGACGGCGTCGGTGACCAAGGCGAGGGTGCCCATGAGCGGCTCCAATACTGATGGGGTGGGAATGCGTCGGCGGTCGGGGGTTCCGGTTCCGGTTCGGGTTCTCGTTCCGGTTCCGGTTCCGCGCGCCTACCAGGGCACGACGTCTCCCCGGTGCACGTAGCTACCGGTGGGGCCGTCGTCGTCGAGCAGGGCCATGGCGACGCCGGTCGAGGCGCCCTCGGGGATGTCGAGGTCGCCCGCGCCGTCGTTCATGTCGGTCTTCGTGTATCCGGGATGGACGGCGTTCACCTTGATCGGTGTCCCGCGCAGTTCGTAGGCGAGGTGCACGGTCCAGGAGTTCAGCGCGCTCTTGGACGCGCTGTAGGCCGGCAGCGACTTGAACATGGGGCTGTACGCGTACGAGGTCGGGTCGCTGTGCGTGGCCAGGGAGGCGAGGAGGCTGGAGACGTTGACGATGCGGCCCGCCGGCGACTTCCGTATCAGCGGCAGGAAGGCGATGGTCGTCTCCACGACGCCGAACAGATTGGTGTCGAAGGTCTCGCGCCACTGGTGCAGCGGCTGCTCCGACGGCTGCTTGCCGTACTCCTCGATGCGGATTCCCGCGTTGTTGACCAGGATGTCGAGGCGGCCGTACTCGGCCTCGACGTGGGCGACGGCGGCGGCGATGCTGTCCGTGCTGGTGATGTCGAGCACCAGGGGTTCGACGTCCAGGCCGGTGCTGCGCAGGGCCGCCGCCGCTTCGGTGACGGCGTCGCGGTCACGGCCGCTGAGGAGCACGCGGACGCCCTTCTCGGCCAGTTGGCGTGCGATGTCACGGCCCATGCCGCGGTTCGCGCCGGTGACGAGGGCTGTTTTCGGGGACTGCCCGGACAAGTCGGACTCTCCATATCGGGAAGTGCGGAAGGGACCCGCGGACGTGCCGGCGTGCGGACGTGCGGTCATGTGGTCATGCAGTCATGCGGTCATGCGGTCATGTCATGCGGTCGTACTGCCGTGCCGACGTGGCCGGTCAGGAGACGATCGCCAGGAACTTCGCCACCGGCGGACCGAAGCGGTCGACGTCGACGAGGAAGGCGTCGTGGCCGGCCGGGGTCTCCACGGGCACGTACTCGACCTCGGCACCGCCGGCGGCCAGCCCCTCGGCGATCTCCAGCTGCTGCGCCGGGGGGAACAGGATGTCGGTCTGCGCACCCATCACCAGCGCCTTCTCGACCCGCATCAGGGACAGCGCCCCGGCGGCGCTTCCCCCGCACGAGTCACCGAGGTCGAACTGGTCCATGGCGTGGCTCAGGTAGAGGTAGCTGTTGGGGTCGAAGCAGTGCGAGAACCGCTGGGCATGGAAGTCCAGGTAGCTCTCGACCTCGAACTCCAGCCCGAAGGGCCCCTGGCCCGCCCGGCGCTGCGCGCTGATCCGGGTCCGGCCGAACCGGCCGTCCCACTCCTGCGCCGAACGGTAGGTCATCATGCCCAGCTTGCGGGCGGTGAGCATGCCCCGACGGGGATAGGTCTCCTCGTCGTAGCGGCCCCGGCGCCAGCCGGGGTCGGACCGGATCGCCTCGCGCTGGAGGGAGCGGACCGCGATCGAGAACGGCAGCGAGTGCACCGCTCCGGACAGGCTGATGTGGGTGCGCGCCAGTTCCGGATGTCGGGAGAGCAGCGCCAGCGCCGTCATCCCGCCCATGGACGCCCCCACCACGCAGGCGAGGCGGGTGATGCCGAGCGCCCGTACGGTGTGGGCCGCGGCGTCGGCGATGTCCTCGATCGACAGTTCCGGGAACGCGAGCCGGTAGGGCTCCCCGGTGCGCGGATCGACCGAGGCCGGTCCGGTGGAGCCCTTGCAGCTGCCCAGGGAGTTGACGCAGATCACGTGCCACAGATCGGTGTCGACGGGCTTGCCGGGCCCCACCATGGCCTCCCACCAGCCCGGGGCCGGGTCGCCCGCGTGCGAGGCCGCGTGCGCGTCGGGTGAGAGGCCCGTGAGGACGAGGACGGCGTTGTCGCGTTCCGCGTTCAGCCGCCCGAACGTCTCGTAGGCGATGCGTGCCCCGTACAGGGCGCCGCCGCGCTTCATCGGAAAGCCGGCCGGCAGGTCGATGAAGCGGGAGGCCGGGGGGATGAATTCCCTCATGCGCCTGCTCCCGTCGTGCTAGATGCCGGAGCCGGAGCCGGCGTCCAGCGAGGCCAGCCATTCGTCGTCCGACCCCTCGTTGACCCCGTCGAAGAGGAAGGTGGACAGGTAGCGCTCGCCGGTGTCCGGCAGCATGGCGAGCAGGACCGAGCCCTCCGGGGCGTCCTGCGCGATGCGCAGCGCCGTCGCCAGCGTGGCGCCGGCCGAGATGCCCGCGAAGATCCCCTCCTCGGCGGCGAGCCGGCGGGAGGTGTCGCGCGCCACGACCTCGTCCACGGTCACCAGGTCGTCGATGACGCTCTGGTCGAGGACGCTGGGCACGAAGTTCGGGGCCAGGCCCTGGATCTGGTGCGTGGTCCACTCCTTGCCGGCGAGCACGGCGGCGTTGCTCGGTTCGAGGGCCACGACGCGCACCTCGGGACGGGCGAGCTTCAGCATCTGGCCGACGCCGGTGAGGGTGCCGGTGGTGCCGAAACCGGTGACGAAGTAGTCCAGGCGCTTGCCGGCGAAGTCGCCGAGGATCTCCGACGCCGTCGTCTCCCGGTGGTACGCGGGGTTGGCGGGATTGTCGAACTGCCGGGCCCGGAACCAGCCGTGCTTCTCCGCCAGCTCGTCCGCGATCCGGTTGCCGCCCTTGCTGCCCAGGGCGCCGGGGAAGAGGATCACCTTTCCGCCGTAGGCGCGGATCAGCTTGCGCCGCTCGACCGAGTACGTGTCGCCCATGACGGCCACGAACCGGTAGCCGCGGGCCGCGGCCACCATCGCCAGGGCGATGCCCACGTTCCCGGAGGTGCATTCGACGATGGTGTCGCCGGGCTTCAGCTCCCCCTTCGCCTCCGCGTCCAGGATGACGGAGAGCGCCAGGCGGTCCTTGACCGAACCTCCCGGGTTGAAGGACTCCACCTTCACGTAGACGCTGGTGTGCTCGGGCGCCATCCGCTGGAGCCTGACGATGGGCGTCCGGCCGACGGTGTCGAGGATGCTGTTAAACAGGGGCATGGGGGAAAGTTCCTTCGTAAGCGAATGCGGCAGGCCCGGTCATGAGGATGTCCGCCGTGTCGTCCGGCCAGCTGATGTGGAGCTCGCCGCCGGGCAGGACGACGGAGACGCTGCGATCGACACGGCCCCGCCGCATCAGCACCGCCGCTGCGGCGCACGCGCCGCTCCCGCAGGCCAGGGTCTCGCCCGCGCCGTACTCGTGGACCCGCAGGCGTATGCGGTCGCGGGATTCCACCTGGGCGAAGCCCACGTTGACCGTCGGCAGGAAGAGGCCGGACTCCTGCACGGCCCGACCCACCTCGGCGACGGGCGCGGTGGCCGTTTCGTCGACCTCGATCACCGCGTGCGGATTGCCCATGGAGACGGCGGCGAACCGCAGGTGCGTCCCGCCGGCCAGCTCGGTCTCGTACAGGTCCTGTTCGTCGTCGAAACCGAACAGCGGAACGCTCCCCGGTGTGAACTGCGGTACGGCCAGGGCGATCCGGAAGGTGTGCGCGTCGAGCACGTCGACGGCGTGGGTTCCGCTCGGGCTGTCGAGGGCGAATCGCGGGCCCCGGGCCAGGCCGGCGCGGACGGCCCACGCGGCCACGCACCGTGCGCCGTTGCCGCACTGCTGCGAACGGGACCCGTCGGCGGTCCAGATGTCGAAGGCGACGACGGCTTCTGCGCTGCGCGGGTTCCTGATGCCGAGGACGAGGTCGCAGCCGACGCCTTTGTGGCGGTCGGCCAGCGCACGGCACAGGTCCGGTGAGGGGTCCTCCGCGTCGCGCAGGTCGAGCACCACGAAGTCGTTTCCGGCGCCGTGCATCTTGGTGAAGGGAAGCGTGGCCGGCGTTCTCATTGGTATCACCCGTGTTCAGACAGTCGGTCGGCGGCCGTCACCGTCGGGCCTGGGCGGCGTCGAACGCCGGGGCGACCATGTCGAGGATGACGGAGACGGCCTGCTCGGCCTCCTCGCTGTCCGCGGGCGCGTTGAGCTCCGCGAGTTCGACGCCGATGAGCTGCTCCGCCGGAATCGCCTCGAAGATGGCCCGGATCTGAGACGGCAGCATGCCGTCCGGAACGGTGTAGTCGGCCGGTACGGGCCCCGGGTCGAGCACGTCCCAGTCGATGTGGATCCATACGGGCGCGTCCCCGACCGCGTCCAGAACGGCTTCCGCCGTGGCTTCCTTCGGGGGGATGACCCGGACGCCGGCCGAGCGGATGAGCTCCCGTTCGGTCTCGTCGATGTCGCGCGAGCCGACGAGCACGGCCTGCTCGGGGCGGAGCCCGGAACCGTGGCCGCTGTCCCACAGCCCGCACGCCCCCGACAGGACCATGCCGCCGAGGTATCCGGTGTCGGTGGTATCCGGCGTGTTGAAGTCGCCGTGCCCGTCGATGTACAGCACCACGGCATCGGGGTGTTCCCGCGCCACCACGGGCAGCGTGGCGAGGCTGGCCGAGCACGTGTTGTTGATCAGGACGGTCAGGTTGTCGCCCTTGATGCTCTCGGTGGCCGCGTCCCTCAGTCCGATCAGGGTTTCGCGGGCCTGGGGAAGGGCGACGCTCCAGTCGTCGTCCGCGTGCGGGGCCGGCTTCCCGATGTACCGGCCCTTCAGCCCGTAGCGGTCCTCCAGCGCCCGCGCGGTGCGCGCCGCACCTTCGATCATCCAGGCCGCCCGGTCGGCCACGCGGCCCTGGGAAACGATCAGATCAATCATCGATTGGAATCCTGCTCTCGTGCGGGTGTACCGCGTCTGCTCGCGCGGTATTCGCGGTGTTCGCGAGGTGCTTGGTGTTCATCGGGAAAGACGCAGCCGGGTTTGCCGGCTGCCTAGGCTCCGCGGAAGGTGAAGGGGCATTGGTCCGCCCGCTCCCGGTTCTCCTCCACGAGGCCGTACTGGGTCCATTCGAGTGCGCCGGTTCCGTAGGAACCGAGCTGCCACGCATGCGGGGTGCCGTCGTAGCGGCCGATGCGCCCCCGGATGTTGGAGCGCACCTTGCGGCCGCTCGGCGTTTCTCCGGCGAACACGTCGAACCGTTCGCGCGGATTGATGACGAGGACGAAGTGCCGGCCGAGATTGCGACTGCGCCGCACCCGGTGGGCGGGACTGCTCATGTTGACGAACAGCGGCATTCCGTGGAAGCACATGGACCAGGCCTCGGATCCCGGATCCTTGTCGACCCCTTCCGGCCACGGCGCGGGATCGATTGCGTGCAGATCCTGGAGGACCTTCCAGCCGAAGGCGTGGTATTCCTCGACGGATTCCGCTGCCACGGCATCCGGGGAGAACACGACGACCAGAGGATACGCCGTGTCCAGTGCGCCGTCCCATTGTCTCGACAGTTCGACGTAGTCCTTGAGTCCCTCCCCCAGGTGCTCGATGCCTTCCTTCCCGGCGTCTTCCGCGAAGACGAACTTCAACAGTTTCTTCCGGAAGGCGTTCCTTGAGAATACACACGGAAAGCCGGGGTCCGTGAGACGGGACTCGACGTCCTCGAAGGCGTCCCGGTGCCAGCCGGTCACACCCTCACCGAGCTGCGCTTGAGAGACTAATGCAGTGGTGTCGCCTGACTCATTCAATTAAACGTACCCCTCAAATCCACGCACAAGAGGGCGTGGGAAGTCAACGGGATTCCTGCTGGGTTCCAGCGGAGACGCGGCGCGGCTGCGGCGGCGGCGCCGGGGAACGGTCGGAGGGTCGGCGGCTTCCGTCCATTCACAATTCGAGGATGATGCCAACGCCATTCGCGGGTGTCAAGGCCGGCCGGTCCGGCGGGAAACATGCGATGGGAAGCGGCATATATTTGCCGCTCGACGCAGCAGTTGCGCAGGCGGGACCGGCAAACATTTGCCGATTTCCAGAAAGCGCGTGCTCAGCCCTCACCGTACGCTCTGCAACCGCTGTACCGGGGCGCCCGAGAACCCCGCCGGACCGGCAAATGTTTGCCGCTTGACGGCCGGTTGTGATCGTTGGCAGCATCCTGGGCGTTACCAGCTCAACCGGTCGGTGTCGTGGCTGGTCACGCAGCAGGCGGGACGCAAAAAGAGGTCTTGCCGCTTCCACGCGGGGGAAAAGTGGAATTTGCCTTTGCTCACGACTGCGGCAGACGCCCGCGCGTCCTCACCGCCCGTGCCGGCCCCTTGGTCCCGCCCGTCGCCGCCCCCCGGGCGGATCCGGCCCGGCCATACACAGCAAAGGACTTCCCAGCATGACCACTTCGCAGCCCGAACGGGCGGAAAGCGGCTACCACCGCGGGCTCGGCACCCGCCAGGCGCAGATGATCGCCATCGGCGGGACCATCGGCACGGGGCTCTTCCTCGGCGCGGGCACCGGCATCTCCCAGGCGGGTCCCAGCCTCATCCTCTGGTACGCCGTCGCCGGAGCCATCCTCTTCCTGGTCGTCCGGGCCCTGGGCGAACTGCTGATGTACCGCCCCGCCACCGGGAGCTTCGCCGACTACGCGCGGGAGTTCCTCGGACCGTTCTGGGGGTACGCCACCGCCTGGACGTACTGGATCATGTGGGTCACCACCGGCATGGCCGAGATCACCGCCGCCGGCACCTTCGTCCGCTACTGGGCCCCGGACTTCGCGCAGTGGAAGACGGCCCTGATCTCCCTGGTCGTTCTCACCGTGGCCAATCTGATCACGGTGAAGATCTTCGGCGAGCTGGAGTTCTGGTTCGCCATGATCAAGGTCACCGCCATCCTCGGCATGATCCTCATCGGTGTGGGCGTGCTGACCCTGGGGTTCAGTGACGCGGGTGACACCGCGTCCGTCACGCACCTGTGGGCCGACGGCGGCATCGCACCCAACGGGGTGTGGGATTCGCTGATGACCCTCCAAATCGTTCTCTTCGCCTACCAGGGCGTGGAGCTGGTGGGCGTCACCGCCGGGGAGACCAAGGACCCGCACAAGAACGTCCCGCGCGCCATCAACACCCTGCCGTTCCGGTTCGCCCTCTTCTACCTGGGCGCCCTCGTCGTGATCCTCTCGGTCGTCAGCTGGACCGAGTTCCGTCCCGGTACCAGCCCGTTCGTCGCGGCCTTCGTGAAGATCGGTATCCCCGCGGCGGCCGGCATCGTCAACTTCGTGGTGCTCACCTCGGCCCTCTCGTCCTGCAACGCCGGCGGCCTGTACGCCACTTCGCGCATGCTGCGGGCCGCCGCCCTCAACGGCGACGGCCCCGAGTCCCTGGCGCGGCTCACCGATCGCGGCGTTCCCCGGACGGCCCTGCTCGTCTCCGCGGCCGTCATGGCGCTGGGCGTCGGCGTCAACGCGATCGACCCGGAGCACGCCTTCACCTACATCACGAGCGTGTCCACGGGCGGAGCCGTCATGGTGTGGAGCATCATCCTCGTGACCCACATGCGTTACCGCCGGGCGGTGCGCGAGGGGCGTGCGGCGGCGTCCCCGTACCGCATGCCGGGTGCTCCGTACACGAACTGGCTGGCGCTCGCGTGCTTCGCGTTCATCACGGTGCTCATCGGCTGGAACGACGACACCCGGGTGGCGCTGTACGTGATGGGGGTGTGGGCGGTCGGCCTGGTCGTCGGGCATGCCGTTCGACGTTCGCGCACCGCCCGCAGGCTCGGCGGCTCCGGGTACGACGCACCGGACTCCGCTGCTCCGGTGGTCGGCGCATCGCGCGGTGGCAACTCCGGCTGAAACCGGGGCGGGACGGCCCCGAGCGGCCCGTCCCGCCGCCGCCCAGACCCCGCCGCCGCCCCGTCCGCGGCCCCGCCCGGACGGGGGCCGGGCCTCCGGCCTGACGGTCAGACAGGTGGGTCGAGGTCGACAGGGTCTCGACCTGCGAGATGAAGCATGGAAAACGTTGTCATCGTCCGCATATCTATGGCTTACTCGTCAGTAGGAAGTAGAGGAGAGACTTCGATGCCATTCGAGCACTTAGGCGGCGAAGGGCCTACGGACGCGGCTGCGGACAAGGGGCTCGCCCCCCTGCTGCGGGCTTGGCGACTGACGGCGGGTCTGACGCTGGGGCGGAACAAGGCGCTTTCCCAGAAGGAGGTCGCCGAAGCGGCCGGCGTCAGCGAGCGCTGGTACCGCAGCTTGGAGGGCGGCGGGACGGTGTCCCTGCCGCCGGAGGTCCTCGACAGGCTGGCCGAAGCCCTCTCCCTCGGCGCGGACGAGCGGCTGGCCCTGTACGCCCACGCCCTGAGGGGCTCCACCTTCACCCGTCCGTACGCCGTCGACGAACACGGCATGCCGGACGCCCTCAGACAGCTCGTCGAAAGCCCCCTGCACGTGCCCGCCTATCTGACGGACCATGCGTGGAACGTCATCGGCCACAACGCGTACATGGCCACCTGGTTCCCCTGGGTCGTCCGCGACTCCTCGCCCAACCTGCTGCGCTGGGCGCTCACCTCGCCGGAGGCGCGCACGCAGCTGGCGAACTGGCACCGGCACGCCGAGCACTACCTCGCCCAGCTGCGCTTCGGGCTGCTCAACTGGCCGGACGACCCGTCCCTCGACGACCTCCTGGAAGAGGTCCTGGAGGTACCGGAGTGCCGGCGGATATGGCAGGGGCCGACACAGGTACTGGCCTACCGCCAGGGGCACCGGTTCCGGCTGCGCCTGCCGCACGTCTCCCCCGACGAGCTGACCGTCGCCTCGCAGGTGCTCCTCCCCGCGTTCCACCCCGGCGTCCGCTTCGTCATGCTGCTGCCCCAGGAGGGGGGCCGGGGTGTGCAGGCGCAGCCGCAGACCCGGGCGCGTGGTGGGGCGCAGCTGTCCGGCGCCGCCTGAAGGTCGAAGTCCTCGCCGCGGGCCGCCGGGTCCAGTGGCGCGGGTCACACCGGTGCCGGGTGTCCACCGCCCGGCACCGGGCACGATCGATCCACTCAAGTGCTGACAAATGGGACATCTCGCTCATATAGCCCATTCAATTTAGTTTTCGGCATATACCCCTTGATGGTGTGTCAGTCGGAATCGCGCGATGCATAATCGGCCCGGTCGTCTCCGGCAGTGATGGAGCCATCGGGGCACCGACACCGCCCCGGCGGCATTCCGCACCGGACCGATCCCCAAGGCGTTCCCCATGTCCCTCGTCAGCCGCGCCCGCATCGCGGGCCTCATCGCCGCGCTCTCCGTCGGCGCCGCCGGCGTGACGACCTGGGCCTACGGACACGGGGTCGAGGAGCAGCCGGAGGCGCCGCAGGCGGTCGTCCGCCCGAGTGTGACCGAAGGCACGGTCCTCCACGTCGTCGCACACCCCGACGACGACCTCTTCTTCATGAACCCCGACCTGAGCCGCTCCATATCCGCGGGCGTCAAGGTCACCACCGTGTACCTGACCTCCGGCGAGTCCGACGGCAGGAACGAGGCCCACAGCCCGCACCTGAACGACCCCGAGCGCCCCGCCGACCGCGCCGCCTACGCCGAAGCCCGCCAGAACGGCATCCGCGCCGCCTACGCGCAGATGGCCACCGGCGACCGCAGCAGCCCCTGGGAGCGCAGGTCCGTCCCCACCGCCGGCGGCGGGAGCGCGGAGGTGGACGTCCTCCTCGCCAACCCCCGGGTCAACCTGGTGTGGATGCAGCTGCGCGAGGCCCGCAGCATCTCCGGCGACAACCCGGACAGCCTGCGCGGCCTGTGGGACGACCGGGTCCCCGCCCTGGACGCCCAGCTGACCTCCGGGACGCCGGTCGAGCCCTCGTTCTCGTACACCAAGGAGCAGGCGATAGACGCCATCGCGGGCGTCCTCGCGATGTACGAGCCGACCACGATACGGACGCAGGACCCGACGCCCGGCAGGTCGGAGGGCGGCGGCGCCTTCCACGACCACCAGGACCACATGTACGGCGCCCGCTTCGTGCAGGCCGCGGCCGAGCGCTACGCGAAGTCCGCGGACCGGCCGCACTTCTCGGTCCAGAACTACATGAGCTACGCCAACACCTCCCTGCCCCCGACGCTCGACCCGCAGACGGCCGAGGAGAAGCTCGGCTACCTCAAGACCTACGCCTGGACGGACCACCAGGACTGGTGCGGCAGCCCCGCCGGCTGCGGCGACCGCAAGACCGCGACCCGCCCCGCCGGCGCCGGCTGGAGCCAGACGATCCGCTACGCCCGTGGCGACGGCACCTCCTGGATGGCCGAGGGCCGCGCCGGTCGGCTGTGGGCCTTCGCCGTCCTGGACGGGCAGATGGCGTACTGGTCGCGCAGCGGCGACCGGGCCCCCTGGCAGGGCCCCCGCTTCCTCCCCGGCACCGGCATCGACGCGGGCGCGACGGCGGCCCGGCTCCCCGACGGCCGGATCGCCGTGTTCGGTACCCGCACCACCCTCGGCGCGACGCACGAGGCGTACGGCCGGGAGGTCGTGTACGCCGTCCAGGCCGCTCCCGACGGCGCCTTCGGCCCGTGGCGGTCGCTGGGCACCCCGGACGTCTCCGACGTATCCGCCACGTCGGCGATCAGTGCACCGGCCGTCTCCGTGGACGACACGGGCCGCATCACCGTGTACGTACGGGACTCCCGGCGCACCCTGCGCGCCCGTACCCAGCCGGCCCCGGACGCCGCCTTCGGCGCATGGCAGACCCTCGGCGGCACCGGCCTGCTCGGCGACCCGGTGACCGCGACCGACGGATCCGGCCGGAGACACGTGTACGCGGCAACGGCCGGGACCGTACTGGCCTGGGTCCAGCCCACCCCGGACGCCCCCCACACCGGCCCCGCCCCGACCGGGCTGCCGGCGACCACGGGCCCGCTCTCGGTGAGCCCGCAGGGCGACGGCGGCATCCGCCTGTGGTTCCGCCGCCCCGGCACCGGCGCCGTCGGCAGCGGCCTGGCCGTCGCGGGCACGGGCGGCCCCGCGGAGACGGACTTCTCCCCGGTCACCGAGGCGGGCGGCGAGGGCGGCTACGGCGCCGTCAGCGTGGCGGGCCGCCTGCTGGCGGGCCGCGCCGGCGCGGGCACGGTCAGCGTGTCGGGCACGGACGGCCCGCAGTCCTGGTACGAGTCCCAGATGCTCTTCACGGGCGCACCGGCGGCCGTCGCCGAGCGCAACGGCAGCGCAGTGGCGGCGGCCCTCGGCCTGGACGGTGGCCTGCACGTCATGGCGGCCCCCGCGGCCGGGACCGAGCCGCCCGGCAGCCGCGCCCCCTCCCCGTGGCACAGGGCGGTCCAGCCCTGGATGGCCGCACTGGCCGGGCGCCCGGGCACGGGTTCCGCCGCGGGACCGCTGCCGTAGGCAGCTCCCCGCGCCTCCGGTGGCAGCGCTGGGCGGCGCGGGCGAGGATGGCGGCCGGACAGCCGGACACGCCGCCGGACCGACCGCACCGCCGGCAGACCACGGACGTGCGGCACGGCGGAGGTCGGCTCGCGGCGCTTCGCGGCGTCCGCGGCGTCCGCAGTGTCCGACGCTCCCGACGACGGCGATTGGGGCTCCCGTGACCCCGTGCTCCCCCCGCTCCCCGCGCTTCCCCCGCTTCCCCACGCGCGGGCGCACGGCTCCGGGCGGGGCCGCCCGGGCCGTGGCGTCCGTCGCCTCCGTCGCCGTACTGGCGGCCTTCGCCGCCGGGTGCAGGGACGACACGGCGCCGCCGTGGGGGTACCCGGACCTCGGGACGACCCTGGCAACGCTGTCCCGGGTCCTCGAAGAGGGCTGCGACGAGAGCACCCCCGAGAGCTGCGTCGACGACCTCGACCGGCTCGGCGCCCTCGCGGACCGCGCCTTCGGCCAGGTCCTTGAGCACAGGCTCCTCGACGCCCCCGCCCCCGCCCACGGCGGGGGCTACGTCGACGCCGTGAACGCTGTGCACCGGGCCAGGGGACTCCGCATCGCCGCCGCCGCGGACGCCCGGGCACGGCGTGATCCGCATCACCCGCCGTTCAAGCGGGCGGTAGCCGCCGAGAGGCTCGCGTACGCGCGCCTCCTGGCCGCCCTGGAGCGCGTACGGACCGCGCCGCCGCCCGGCGACGGAACGCAGCCCGTCTGAGACCCGGCCCCGGTGCGACCCGCCCGACCCGGTGCGCATCGCACCGCGACTACGGCTGCGAGGGCGGAGTGGGAAGCGCGTTCTCGCCGTCGAGCGCCACGAGGGACAGCACGATGATCGCCCCCGTCCACCCGAGCGGGGCGATCGACGCGGGCCGCCCCTCCCGGTCCACCTTCTCCGGCAGCTCGCCGAGCGCGTTCCGCTTCGACAGCACCCAGTCCAGGACCCGTTCGGCCTTGGCCGGCCTGCCCGTACCCGCCCAGGCGAGCGCGAAGAACGACGTACTGGGCGTCCATGCGCTCCCGCCCCACGGCGCGGTGGGGTCGTTGCCGGGGGTCAGCCCCCCGTTCGGCAGGAGCAGCGCCCCGTACGTGGAATCGAGCGCCCGGGGAAGGTCGGCGGGGGCCGCGTTGAAGGGGGGCGCCATGAACGCCACCGCGCTGTCACGTCCGTGCCGTCCGTCGACGGTGCGCTGGTACCCCGAGGGAGCGAACCCCTTTGCGATCCCGGAGGAGAGCCGTTTCGCGGCTCCGGCCCAACGCGCCGCATCGCCCGGCCGGCCCGCCTCCCGGGCGAGGTCCGCGGAGGCGTTGAGCCCGGCGAGCAGGGGCGCGGCCGTGCCGATGTTCGCCGTGGTCGTCATCAGCTCCCAGTAGTCGGGGGACGCCGGGGGCAGCCCGTCCGGCCGCAGGGACCCCGCCGCGTGGTCGGCCGCCTTGCGGATCATCGGGTAGAGGGTCATCAGCCGGGCCCGTCGGGTGTCCCGGGGGGCCGCCTGGTACCACTGCCAGGCGGCCCAGGGCACCCAGCCGTTGGCGTCCAGCTGCCACCGCCTGCCGTCCGGCGGGCCGGATCCGTCCAGCTTCGTGCGCGCCTCCCAGGTGCCGTCCCCGCGCTGGGTCGCGGCGCTGTAGCGCAGGATCCGGAAGGCCTCGGCGTCGTGGCCGGTGTGCGAGAACGCGGCGGAGGCGAAGCCGGAGTCTCGCGGCCAGGAGTACCTCCAGGCCGGTGACCAGCCCGCCGCCATGGCACCGTTCGGCTGGAGCAGGGCCCGCATCGACAACAGGGCCCGCTCGGCCGCCGCGCGCTGCTCCGGCGTCCTGCCCGGGATGCGGCCGGCGGCCAGCCAGGCGCGGCTCCGCGCGATCTGCCGTTCGGCCGCCGGATGGTTGCGGGGGACCACGGCCGATGCCGTCCTGGCGGAGGGCAGGTACGCCCACCAGCCCGACGGCAGCCGCAGCACGTTGCTCTGGCTGACGTACCGTGCGCCCTCGGCCGTGGACAGCGGGACGCCGACGGCGGTGGTCGCGTTGGCGAGGAGACCGACGGTCGGGGCGGTGAGCACCGACAGGGGGGCGTAGCTGCCCGCGACGTCACCGTGGCCGCCGCCCCGGTGCCCGGCCGGCCCGAGGAGGAATCCTCCCGGCCGCCCCGGTGCCGGCGCGGGCCGCCCGGCCTGGTGCCCCGCGACGCACACGGGAACGGCGAGGCCCGTCAGGAACACCGTGAGAACCGCCCATCGGACGAGCCGGACACCGGGCATCGCCGCCACTCCCTCCGTCGGGCCCCGTCGGCCCCGTCGGGCCCCCGCCGGGCCTCGGTTCGCCCGGCGTACGCAGGGCCCCTGATCCCCCGTCCCTCCCGCCCATCGTGGGAGAGCCGTGCGGAGGACGCCACGGCATGCCCGCCGCCCGGGTGAGCACCGCTCCGGGAGGCCGTGCGTACCCGTAACCCGTCCCGACGCGCCCGGGATGCCGGCGCCCGCGGCCCGTGCACACGATGGGTGCTCGACGCCGGGTCTGGCCTGCTGCACAAGGGGTGGTGAATGGGCACTGCTGCGATGGCGGGCGAGGACGCACGCGGGCGCTCTCCCGCGGCGACCGGCCGGGCGAACGCCGCCCGCCGCTCGCGGCTGCGCAGGCTGCTCCTGCCGGCGGTCAGCGCCACCGTCGTCGCGGCGTCCGGGGCCCTGATCGCCGTCGGCTGCTTCCTCGGGCTCTACGTACGGCCCACGTCCGACGACTGGTGCGCCGCCTGGAAGACCCGCGACCTCGGAGTGCTCGGCATCACCGCCGACTTCTACACGACCCAGAACGGCAGGATCACCAACGCCTTCCTCAGCGGTCTCGTCTACGGCTACGGCGACGGACTGACCGGGATCAAGATCCTCCCGACCGTCCTCACCGTCGCCTTCACGGCGGGCCTGGTCCTGCTCGGGCGCGAGTTCGTCCGGTACCTCGGCGGCAGGGTCCGGGGACCGACGGTGGTGCTGACCCTGACCGCCTGCGCCCTCGTCATCCAGGCACTGCTCTCCTTCGCGGGCACCCGCAGCTACCAGGTCCTGCTGTGGGCCCCCGCCACGATCTCCCACACCCTCCCGAGCACCATCGGGGTGTGGGCGCTGCTGCTGGCCGTCCGCACCGTCCGCCACCGCAGTCCCGCGGTCCGGGCGGCCGGCTTCGCCGCGGCGTTGCTCACCGGCTTCGCGATCGGCACCCTCAGCGAACCGTTCGCCCTCGTCAGCGGCCTGCTCGCCGCCGCGGTCGGCCTGCTCGCACTGCTGGGTCCCGGGCCGTCGGGCCACCGGCGCCGCGTCCTCAGCTGGTGCATGGCGTGGTGCGCCGGCCTGGCCTGCGGCCTCGCCGTGCTCTACACGTCACCCGGCGCCCGGTGGCGCCGCGCCCAGCAGCCCGAGCGGGAGTCGATGTTCTCCGCAGCCGAGCTCTGGGCCACCTTCGAGGACTGGCTGCACATGTGGGGCACGGTCACCGGTCAGTGGGCCTACCTCGGGGCCGCCGCCGTCGGCGTCCTCCTGGGCCTGGCCAGCGGACTCGGGAGCCGTGATCGGAGCCGGGGCGGCCGCCGGGGCGGGGGCGGGGGCTGCGCACCGGGGAGGCGGAAGCTGCCGCTCACCGTGCTGCTGCTCCCCGTGCCCGTGGTGCTGCTGGGGTCGTTCGCCGTGGTGGTCGGCCTGCGCAGCGGCTACGGCCCGAGCGGGTGGACGTACGCCCGTACCTGGACGAGCTACCTCGTCCCGATGGAACTGGCCCTGTGCTGCTACGGCGCCCTGCTGGGAGCCCGCGCCGCCCGGCGCGTCGCAGGCAGCCCCGCGTTCGTCGGGGCCGCCACCCTGGTGGCGGGCTGCCTGGTGCTGGCCTCGACGGCCGTGCTCGTCCCGAACGTCCGACGGCTCACGACCACGACGGTCACCCGCGCCGCGGCCTGGGACGCCCAGAACGCCCGCCTCCGCACCGAGGCCGCGGGCGGCGCCACGGACGCCGGCTACACCCCCCTGCACATCGGGAACCTCGCCGAACCCTTCTTCACGCGCACCTACGAGCGCGACTGGGTCGCCGCCTGCGTCGCGCAGTGGTACGGCCTCACCCGCATCCACCGCCGCTGAAACACGCCCCGCCGCACGGAACGACGGCGTGTCCAGGATCACGGCGGAATTTTCCGGTTCGAGACCCCGTCCGACGGTGCCGGTCTAACGTGACGATCACGCTGAGGCGCGGGAGCACGCGGCCTCGCTGCGATCGCGGGGCGCCATATCCCCGAATACAGGGGGTGTCGCGGACATCCCGAGCTTTCAGAGGTGCCATGTCCGACAGACTCCTCCGTGCCGAAGACCGCGTCCCGGCCCCGGCACCCGCCGAGGCTTCGCAGGCGCCCACCGAGCCCGTACGGCCCCGCCGTCGGGCGGTGTGGCCAGGGCGCGCCGGGACCGGCCGGGCGCCGCGATTAGCGGTACTGGACGCGTTGCGGCTGCTCGCGGCGCTGTCGGTGGTCCTGTTCCACTACCTGGCAGGCTCGGGGACGATCCCCTGGCAGCGGACGGCGGTCGAGCTGTTCCCCACGTTGCACCGGATCGCCGAGTTCGGCTGGCTGGGCGTCGTCTTCTTCTTCATGATCAGCGGTTTCGTCATCTGCCTGTCCGGCTGGGGCAAGTCGCTCCAGCAGTTCTGGCAGGGCCGGATCCTGCGCCTGTTCCCGCTCTACTGGGCCGCGGTCGTGCTCTCCTCGGCCGCAGCCCGCCTCGGCCCGCAGGTGCCGGGCGAGCCGAGGGT
The DNA here is from genome assembly GCF_042732005.1 of Streptomyces sp. NPDC059851. Classification (NCBI taxonomy): domain Bacteria; kingdom Bacillati; phylum Actinomycetota; class Actinomycetes; order Kitasatosporales; family Streptomycetaceae; genus Streptomyces; species Streptomyces sp. NPDC059851. The sequence goes on from NZ_JBHWJJ010000024.1 coordinate 33,020, forward strand.
CACGGTCGGTCAGATGCTGACCAACCTGACGATGCTGCAGGTGCCCCTCGGCGTACCGAGCGTGGACAACGTGTACTGGACGCTCTGGATCGAGCTGTGCTTCTACCTGATCTTCTCGCTGGTCGTCCTGGCGGGTGCCACCCACCGTCGGGTCGCGAACTTCTGCTGGCTCTGGGCGTTGGGCTCGGTCCTGGCACCGGCGTCGGGCATCGCGCTGCTCGACCAGCTCCTGCAGCCGCGCTGGGCGCCCTTCTTCATCGCCGGCACCGCCTTCTACCTGGTGCGGCGGGCAGGCCGGTTCGAAGGAGAGACGCTCGGCATCCTGGCGCTGTCCTGGCTGCTGGTGCAACACCGGCTCCCGGCGATCATGGAGGGCGAGGGGCACGGCATCAACTGGAAGGTCTGCCTGACGGCGATCACCGCGATGTACCTGCTGATGGGCCTGGTCGCCCGGGGGAAACTGGACCGGATCCAGTGGCGGTGGCTCCCGGTGGCCGGTGCCATCTCGTACCCCCTGTACCTCGTCCACCAAGGTCTGGGCGTACGGGTGATCTGGCGGTGGAACGAGCAGTGGGGAGCCTGGCCGACCCTGCTCGGAGTGGTCGCGGGCGCGGTTCTGACCGCCTGGCTGCTGCACCGCTTGGTCGAACGCCCCCTCACCCCCTTGCTGCGCCGCCTGATGACTGCGCAGGCGAGCGGCCGAGGTAGCGGGTCATCGGCAGAGCGGGCCGGTAGCAGTGGCGCCGGCGGGCGATGAGCTCCGCGCCCGGCGTGGGTATCCCCCTGATACAGACGTCCTCCTACCGGGCCCCCGGCCGCACCGATGGCGGTGGGGCAAGGGCCGGAGAGGCCGCACCGGTGGACGCCCTCGCCGCGCGACGAGGGCCACGTGCTGCTCCGAGGCCCGGAGGGGAGTTGCCCCGCGGGGGGCTGCCGTACCGCCGTCGGGGCTGCCGTACCGCCGTCGGGGCGGCAGTGCGGCAACCGTGCGCACCACGGCACGCGCGGCTCCGCAGGACACGCTCCGCAGTGCCGTCGGGGCTGCGGGCCCCGACGGCCGAGTGATCACGAGCGCAGGTGCCAGGTGAACTTCCCTCCGCCCACCCACCGGACCGTGTCCAGGTCGTCGAGATCGTGGATGTGGACCCCCGCCTCCGCAGCAATCACGATCACGTCGGTCATGGACGTCGCCGTACCGACCATCTCCCCGTCGACCTCCACGATCCGGAACGGCGGATCGCCCGGCTGTACCGCCAGGACGGTGATCCTCGGCGAGGGCATGTACGGGCTCGCGCTCTCAGTCATACAGAAAGCGTTCCACGCGGCCCCTCCGTCTGCCTGGCCCATCCGAGCGACGCCTCCGGACGCCGCGGCCCCGACGCGCCGCACCGAGCCCGGCCCGCATTGGGGGCCACGGCTCAGCTCGCCGCTGCCATGCGCAGGGCCCGACTGAGCAGGACGGGATTGCCCAGGCGGCGCCGTAGTTCTCTCTCCAGCCCGGCGACCGGTACCAGGTTCTGAGGGGCCCGGGCGTCCTTGTAGGCGCAGCTGGCGTACCGCGGCAGCACCAGCTGCGAAAGGTCGGCCAGCGCGATCGCCTCTGCCGCAGGGATGTCGGCGGCGCATTCCAGCCGCACCACCCCGGCCCACGGGGGGCCGGGCCTGCACGGCAGTCTCAGGTACCAGGCGTGGCGGTCCCAGGAGGTACCCATCAGGAACACCGGACTGCGTTCGCCGGCAGCCAGAGTGCCCACCATCGCGTGCAGGTCCGGCGGCAGGTAGGCGGTGCGGTGTGACTTGATGAACCCCAGCACTCGCGGCAGATGGGTCCGGCCGCGCAGCGGTCCGTCGACGACCAGTAGGTCCGAGCCCTCGGGGACGCCGTGGCCCGCCAGAGCGGTGCGGGCGTTCGCGGCGACGAGAACCTCAAGATCGCCGAGTCGGCGTTGCAGCGCCGCGGAAAGCAGTACTGCGAGGTTCTCCTCCTGGTCGTCGGAGGTGACGTGGGCGTGGTAGGTCCCGGCCGTCGTGGGCACGTCGACGGCGTTGGCGGCGGTGGTGAACAGCCCGCGCCGGGATTCAACGGTGAGCAGGTGGGCGCCGCGCGCGGGGCAGCAGCATACGGTGCCGGCCGTGTACGAGCCGCACAGCGCCATCGCGGCGTCCCGTGCGCCGCTGACGGCGCCGGTGGCCGGCGGCTCGGCGTCCGGGGGCTGCTCGATCCAGATCCGGGCCTCCACGCGGCGCACACCGTCGACGAACAGGACCGCGCCCGGGTCGGGCATGTGCGAGGGCGAGACGGGCTTCCAGTCGGCCGGTGCGCGTTCGATGTCGGACGTGACCTTGGCGGTCGAGTCCCCGATGGCGTTCTCGGCGTTCTCGACGCTGGAGCCGTAGGCGGGGTCCCAACCGTCGACGTGGAACCGCATTCGGGCCGCAGGCGCTGCGCCCGTCATGCGCCTTCCCGGGTGACCACGGACGTCCGGCTGTCGCGGTGCAGTCGGAACCGGACCGGGATCCGTTCGGCGAGCCCGCTGACGTGGGTGATCACCCCGACCATGCGCTCGCCCCGGGCGAGGTTCTCGAGGGTGTCGGCGACGGTCTCGAGCGAGTCGGGATCAAGTGTGCCGAACCCCTCATCGAGGAAGATGGACTCCAGTTTCGTCGAGTGGCCCAGGCCGGCCAACTGGTCGGATAGGGCCAGGGCGAGGGACAGGCTGGCCTGGAACGTCTCCCCGCCGGACAGGGTGCGAACCGACCGTTTCGAATCGGCGTCGGAGTGGTCGATGACGTAGAACTCGCCCTTGTGATGGCTGAGGTCGAACCGGTCACCCGACAAACGGCGCAGCGACTGCGAGGCTCCCGCTACCAGGGTGTCGAGGGCCGAGTCCGCCAGCCACTGCGGGAACTTGTTGGCCCGCATCAGCCTGGCCAGCTCGTCGGCCACGTGGTGCCGCGCGCGGGCGGTGTCGATCCCGTCCTGTACCGAGGCGGCTTCGGCGAGACGGTGCCGGATCGCCTCGACCTGAGCGCGAGCCCGCTCGGCTGCGACTGCCACCACCTGCGGGGCACGCGCGGCGCGCCCGGGACCGTCCCCGAGCTCACGGGGGTCCAGGCCGTCACTGCGCAGCGCAGCCTCCAGCTCGGCCAGGAGCTGCTCGGCACCGTGTTCTGCGGCCCGGGCCTCGGCTTGGGCGCGCAAGACTTCCGCCTGCCGGTCGTCGGCCCCCCGGGCCGCCCAGTCCTCTAGAGCTGCCCAGGCAGCGGCGAGGTCGTCGGCGTCGAGGCGCGGCGGGTTGAGCGCTGCCACCGCATCGCGGGCGCCGGTCAATGCGGACCGGGCGGTCGCCGCGCGGGTCTCCCACTGCCGCTGCCCGGCCAGCGCAACCTTGGCCGCCTCACGCGTCCGGCTTGCCCGAGCCGCAGCGGCCTCCACGGCCGCTTCGAGGCGGCAGCACTCCTCGAGCAGGCCCGGCAGGGCATCTGCTGACGGGGCCTGGTCCAGCAGTGTCTTCAGTTCGCCCAGCCGGCGGTCCAGGACGGTCTGCTCGCTATCGGCGGCCGTCAGCACCCGGAAGGCCTCGGCCTGGGCGGTCTGGGCATCGTCGTGCGCTCGCTCGGCTGATTCCAGAGTGACCGCCGCGTCCCGGTGGACCTGCTCGGCGGTGGCGGCCTCGGTTGCGGCAGCAGCCAGGTCGCTTTCCACCGAGGCGCCCCGGAAGCGGGCCCACGCTTCCAGGGCGGCCCAAGCAGCGGTTAGTTCATGCGTGTCGACGGCAGGCGGGGCGAGTTCGGCCAACGTGCCCAGCAGGGTGTGGAAGTCGCTGCGGGTCCGGTCGAGCTCCCGCTGCAGCGTGGCGGCGGCCGCGACGGCGCAGTCGCGGCCGGTCTCCGCTTCCTGTAGCGCCTCACGCGCCTGCTGCTCCCCGGTGGTCAACCCGGCGTGAGCAGCACTGAGTTCGTCGAGACGGATGCGGTCGCCGGGGCAGTCGCGCCCGGTACCGGCAGGCCGATCGGGCAGCAGTGTGTCCAGCCGCTCGTCGAGCAGGGTGCGCCGCTCGGTCAGCGTGTCCACGGCGCGCTGCCCGGCGGAGACCGTTTCGGCGGCGTCCGAGTGCCGGGACAGCAGGTGACGGTGTGCATCAGCCGAGGCGACACGGGTGGCCTCGGCGGCGGCGAGAGCGGGGGCGGCGGACTGCAGGGGTGGGAGGGTGGTGACGTTCTGGTCGCAGACCGGACAGGCGTGACCCACCCGAAGCTGAGGACGCAGCTGCGCGGCACCGTCAAGGGCACGGGCCTCTTCGGCCGCGGTTGTGGCTGCGTCGAGGCGTGACTGCGCCTCGGTGACCGCACCGGCGGCCCGGGCGGCCGCCTCGACGGCGTCGTCCAGCTCCCCGGTGGCAGCGACGAGGGAGTCCGTGACCTGGACGAGCTGGTCGAGTGTCCGGCGCGCCTCGGTGAGCCGGCTGCCGTCGCCGGCGGCGGCGAGCGCGGAGGAAGCACGGGTGTACCGGTCGCGGGCTGCGACCAACTGTGCGGCGGCGTCCTCGGCTCGGCGATCGAGTAACGCTTTCCGGCCGGCCAGTTCGGCTACGCCGTCGGGGGTCCGGACGGCAGCCAGTAGCTGTCGGTGGCGCTGCGAGATCGCGAGCGCCTGTTGGACCCGGTCGCGGTGCGCTCCGGCTGCGTCGGCGTTGGCGCGGGCTGCGTCGACGGCGCCTTTGAACGCCCGGAGCTGCGCCTCGCACTGCGCCAGCTCCTGCCGGGCGGGCTCCGCAGCCGCGATGACTTCGTCGCGACGCCTGGCCAAGGCGGCCTTGTCCGCGTAACGGGAGCGGGCGACTTCGAGGACGGCGCGCTGCGGGCCGGACCGGGCGGCGTCGGTGGCGTCGGAGAGGGCCTGGGCGGCTGCATCGGCGGCCTCGTGGGCCTGCTGGGTGGCCTCGTGGGCCTCCTCGGCGTGCTGCTGCAGCTCCTCGATGCCGTCCGGGGTGCGCAGGGAAGTGAGCAGGGAGAGCTCGGTGCGCAGTTTCTCGACGTGTGCGCGGGCACGGCCGGCACGTGTGTGCGCCACGTCGACACCGGGCACGAGTCGATCGACGGTGTCGGCCAGCAAGCCGAGAGACGACACTCGTGCCTGTGCGTCGGCTTCGGCTTCGGGGGTGGCGTCGGCGTGCCGGGCCAGCTGGTCGGTGAGGATCTCGATCTCTTTGGCTGCTTCGGCCGCTTGGGCGCCAGCACGCTTGCCGATGCCTTCGAAGTGGGCGGCGCCGAGCAGCTTGAGGAGGATCTGCTGTCGGTCGCGGGCGTTTGCGGACAGGAAGCGGGCGAAGTCGCCCTGCGGCAGCACGACGCACTGGCAGAAGTCCTCGAACGACAGGCCGAGTAACTGTTCGACAGTGGCGTTGAGTTCCTTGATCTCGCCGGCCAGCACTTCCGGTTGGGGTCCGGTGGGATCGATGAGGACAGCGGTGGGGTCGGTGAACCTCACCAGGCTGACGGCCTTCTGCTGGATCTGCTGGCCGACGCGGCGGACCTCGCGGGCGACCTGGAAGCGCTGGGATGCGACGTCGAAGGTGAGGGAAACCGTGCAGCGGTTGCTCGTCGGGGCGAGCGCGTAGGAGATGGCGTTGCTGCGGCCCCACCGGTATGCCGAGCCGTACAAGGCGAACGTCAGCGCGTCGAGGATGGTGGACTTGCCCGACCCGGTCGGGCCGACGAAGGCGAAGTAGTCGGCGTCGGTGAAGTCGACCACGGCAGGGGAGCGGAAACCGGCGAAGCCGTTGAGTTCCAGGCGGACGGGACGCATCTGAGGGGTTCCTTCGGCAGGGTGATCGGCGTCGCCGGGTCAAGGGCGGGCGATCGAGCGGGTCAGGTCGTCGTGCAGCTGGTCGAACAGGGCCAGGACCCGGTCGTCGCAGACGCCGATGCTGTGGCAGTAGTCGGAGAACAGCTGTGCGGGTGTCCTGGCCGGCCGGTCGACGGCGATGCCCGCCGTGGAGCCGGTTCCGGCGTGATCGGGATGGATACGGATCTCAAGGGTGTTGGGCAGGGGCTCGAGCAGGTCGTCACGGATGCCGGCGTAGGCCGGCTGGGTGACGACGAGCCTGAGGTAGTCCTCCCCGTAGTCGACGCGGCCGGCGATGAGCTGGGCGACGGTTCCCTCGACGGTGCGCAGCCTGCGGCCGGAGGTGATCGGAATGTCGGTGATCTTCGCAGGGGTGCCGGGCGAGGCTTGCACCAGGCAGACCACGTGGGTGTTGTTCTGCTCGCCGAAGTCGACGGCATAGGGCGACCCGCTGTAGTGCACGGGGCACGCGGCCGGGATGTGCTGTCGGCGGTGCAGGTGCCCCAGGGCCACGTAGTGGGCTTCGACGGGGAAGACGGCGGCTGGTACGTGGTACTCCATGATCGATTGGGCGGCCCGCTCGCCGCCGCCGAAGACGCCGCCGGTGCAGGTCAAGTGCGCCATGACGATGTTGACGGCGTCCGGAGTGAAGGGCTTCGTCAGGTTGTCCAGGACATCACGGACGAGCTGGTCATAGGCGCCGATGTTCTGTGACGGAGTGTTGGCGATGATCTCCGCAGCGCGGACGGCGTAGCGCTGGGAGAGGAAGGGCAGGACGGCGACGTTGACGTACTCGTCGCTGGACTTGGCGCGGAACCTGTGCACGCCGCCGTTCGCCGCCGGCCTGGCATGGCCGTAGATGTGGATGCCGGCAACGTCCGTCAGAGGTTTGTAGGCCTCGAACGTGGCGCCGTTGTCGTGGTTGCCGGCGATGAGGACGACCTCGATGTGCTGCTCGGCCAGCCGCAGCAGGGTGCGCACCACGAGCTTCTGGGCTTCCGGGGTCGGTGCGGGGTTCTCGTAGACGTCGCCGGCGATGAGGACGGCATCGACGTCGTTGTCGAGGGCGATCCGAGTGATCTCGCGGAGTACGCCGGCCTGCTCCTCGAGCCGGTTGCGGCCCTTGAGGGTCTTGCCGATGTGCCAGTCGGAGGTGTGGAGGAACTTCACGGGTCGGTCCTCTTGGGAGGGGTGCAGCGGAACAGCCGGCTGCGTCCGGGCATGTGCTGGGAGTGAGGGGGCGAGCGTCAGAAGGGCGGCTCGTCGATGGCACCGTCGTCGAGACCGTCGAACCACGGATCGCTCCCGGTCCGGGGTAGCTTGCTGAAGGGGTCCGGCCGCGCCGCGCTGCCGGCGTGCCGATCGACGGACGGGGTGCCGGTGCCGAAGGCGGGGCCGGCAGCCTCGGAGAGCCGGGTCGCCCAAGCAGGGAACGGGAATTCGACGGCCAGCGGCACCGGGATCTCGGGCTGGGAGACGAACATGGTGCCGGGTTTGGCGAGGGTGGCGCGCTGCCGCTGCGAGGCAGGCAGGAAACGGTACTCGGGGCGGCCCGCTTCTGCAGGGTCGAGTCGGCCGACGACCTTGATCGAAGAGTTCGCCACGATGCGCCGTTCCACCTCGGAAGCGGTCTGCTGGGCGCCGATGAGGATGATGCCGAGCGAGCGGCCGCGTTCGGCGATGTCGAGGAGTACGTCCTTGATCGGGGACGATCCCTCGCGGGGGGCGTACTTGTTCAGCTCGTCGATCATCGTGAACAGCAGTCCGCCCGGGCCGGCTTGTTCCTTGCGGTCGGTTTCCGCGGCGAGCACGACACCGACGACGAACCGTTGGGCGCGCTCCGGCAGGTTGTGCAGGTCCACTACGGTGACCTGCTGCTGCGACGTGTCGATGGAGTGCGCGACGGGACGGTCGGTGGCCGTGCTCAAGTCGCCGCGAAGCAGGGGCCCCAGCGGTCTTGCGGACGAGCGCAGCCGCCTCACGAACGCGTTGACGGTGCCCAGCCCGACCGCCGGCCCCGCCCAGTCCGCGCGAGTGGCGTCGTCGGTGACCCTCTGGGTGATGACGTCGATCATTTCTGCCCAGGTGCGGACGACGGTCCCTTCAAGGACGACCGCGCCGTCATTGCCGGCGGCGCGGGCTTCGCGGCGCAGCCGGCTCGTGACCTGGTGCACGACGATCGTGTACTGGTTCTTCTCGTCATCGACGTCGGCGAACACGTACGGGAGCAACTCGCGTTCGCAGAACTCCGAGAGCGTCCACCAGAACGCGGTGACGCCGCTGGTCCGGCCCGTGACGTGGGGACGGCCGGTGGTGTCAGCGGGCAGCGGCGGAGCATAGAAGCCGGCGGAGGCGAAGGGGCGGGCGGGTAACCCGAGCCGGGCGTACGCGCCGCGCAAGGTGTCGTCCAGGCGGGCGTTGGGCTGGTCGACGAACAGCAGGTCCTCGCCCTTGACCGAGAAGATGAGGGCCTTGGCGTTCACCGCGCGGGCCCCGAGGGCACCTGAGGTGAACAGCGAGTGTAGGAGGAACAGTGCAAAGCTGGTCTTGGTCGCCACCCCGGAGATGCCCGAGATCGACACGTGGGCGCCGCGGGTTCCGTCAAGGAACTCGAGGTTGAGATAGATCGGTTCGCCGTCGCGACCGATGCCGGCGGGAATGCGTGCGCTCATCCTGTCGAAATAGAGTGCGGCGTCCCGGTCGGCGCCGGCGGCCCGTATCGCGACTTCGCCGGGGCGTGGCGGTACGTAACACTCCGGGTCGACGCGGGTGGTGGTGACCTCGGCAATCTCCTGTACGTTCGCCGGCAGGATTCCGTCGGCGATGAGGAACACGTCCGAATCGAACGCGGCTCCCTCGTGTCGGGCAACCACCTCGGTCACCACGCCGGAGGTGATGACCGTGCCGCGCCCGGGGATATCCCGACGGGTGCTGACCACGTCGTCGAGTTGCAGGTAGGCGTCGGGGGAAAGCGCGACATGGAATTTCAAGGGTGTGGAATCCTCGGTGCCTGCCACCTTCCCGACTTCCTGCTCGACGCGGCCGTCGACAGTGTCGATCTCGGGTTCGGTGTGGGTCATGAGGGGCTCCCTGGGCCGTTCGCATCGCCGGTTGTGGCGACCCTGGCGGCGGGTGGTGGACGGTGCGCCGGGGCGCCGAAAAGCCACCGGGCGAAATCCCGGACGGAAATCTGTGCAGCGGTCACGTCAGTACCTGTCCCCCAGCGGGCCGGGGCGGGCCGGCCCCGTCGAGGAGAAGCGGCCTTTGCTGATGGCATCTCCTGCGGTGAGGAGATTTCTGGGCGCGCCGAAACAGGCCCACGGATATGCCGAATACATTCAGACCCCCCGGCGTGCTGGCGCCGCGCTTCGGATGGCGCAGCCGCAATTGTTCTCCCGCGCCATCCGTCTACGGACTTTACGCATCCTACATACGCTTCCAGCGCCGTGATGCGTATTCCGGAATCTTGCTCACCGCTCTCGGAAGCCACACGGTTTGGATCCCCGGACCGGCGCCGGGCGCGTCCGTTCAGGGTGGTGCGCCGCCGGCGATGACGGTGAGGAGGACGGGCAGTAGATCCTCCTCGTACACGGGTGTGGAATGCCGCCGCATCACAGGTACGAGCAGCTCGTCCTCCCAGGGGGCAACTCCGTCCTGCACGTGCAGAGCACCGTTGCCGCCGCTCGTGCCGCTGCGGCGGGGTCCCGTCGCTGTGGCCCGGGCAGCGGCCATCAGGGCTGCGAGTGCGGCCCGGGCTGCCACCTCGTCCAGCTGCTCACCAGGCAGCGAGGCGAGGACCGCGGCGAGGGCCCTTTGGTGTGCGGCCTGGCGGTGTTCCCGGGCCTGGGTTACCTGGGCCTTGGCCGCTGTGTCGTCGCGGGGGCGGCGCCTCTGCCGCGCGGGCCGGGACGGCAGGCGGTCCGCAGCGTCGGCACCGGGACCTGGGGCCCGCCCCGCCAGGACGGGTTGCGGCCTCCATCGTCCTCCTCGCTCTGACCGTAGAGCTTGCGCCAGGAGTGGTCGCCGACCGCGGCCTGGAAGATCTGTGTCCGATCTCCGGTGTCAGTACCGCTCGGGCGAGAGCCAGGGCGCGGCTGCGGGTGAAGGCGGTGCCCGCTGAGGAGTGCAGTCGGCGCAGGTTGGCATGCATGCCCGGCAGGGCCCGTACCAGGCGGAGAGAGACCAGTGCTGCCCGTCCTGTGCGGGCGTCGAACCAGCGCACAGCCCTTCCCAGTCGTCCGTGCGCCCGCCGCGAGAGGCGTTGAGGGCTCCGGCGGCCATGAGCTCGCGGGCCTGGGAGGAGTAGACGGCTTCCTGTGCCAGCAAGCCGAACCACGGTCGCAGCACCGCCAGTGCTGCTGCGGCACGCGCGGAGCCGGAGTCGAGTTCGGCGGCAACACGGGTGGCGTAGCCGACCAGCAGGCCCTTGAGGTCGTCGGTGGGCTCCTCGTCGAGGTCGAACCGGTCCACGAGACCGATCACTGCGTCCTCGGCCCCGACCAGCGCGGCCTCCAGGTCATCGTGGCTGGTGAAGACGGCGTTCACCGCGTCCGACGCGGCACGTCGAGGCGGCCGCTCTCGGGCTCGGCCGCGCCCAGGGCTGCGGCGAGCTGCTCGAGGTGGGAGACGATGCGGTTCAGCGAAACGATCGGGATTTCCCGCACGGTGACTGTTCCCGCCAGAACCTGATGGTAGAACCGCTGAACGTGCCGGCCGGCGGGACTGGCGGTGTAGCGCCAGTTGCGGGCCAGGATCTGCCGGACTCCGGCCGTACCAGGTATCCGACGACCTTACGAGCATCAGCCACGCTGTCGGTTGCGCAGGCGTCTCTTGTTCTGGTGACACGACTCCCCCGTCCACGGCACGAAGGGACCACCCGTTCCAAGCACTTATCGGGAAAGTGGACGTCCCCACTGACAGCACTGTTGGTGAAACGTCAATTCACGGCACCTCGCTGCGGCGCGGGTGACGTGAATGCAGCGCATGCCTTTGAGCGGAGGCGATCGAGGACGCGATCGGTCGGCCAGGGCTGCTCCACGTCGCCGAGCGGCCCTGAACAGCGTTGACGGCGACGTCGGCAAGGTGACCACGCGCGGCACGGTGCGCGGGTGGGAGAATCAGGACTCTCGCGCCCGAGGGTTTGCGGATGATATTCAGCCAAGTTGCTGCATGAAGGCCGACTCATAACGCGGCCGATGGGGCTGCGCCTTTCATGTTCCGCGAATTAGATAAATCGTTCGACTTTTCGGCGGTCGATTCTCTCTGTGCCGGTCAGGTCCCGGAGTCTGGACCGGCAGAAGAGTCTCCTCGGCGTCGGACACGTCGTATGGGCGCGCCACCTCACCTGCGCTATCGCCGGACTGCTCGTGGCAGAGCACACTGCCCCTACGGCGGCGGCCCCTGCTCCGCGAGTGCATCACGAGCCGACCGGGTGCCATCCCTGGAACCGGAGGGCGGTCCACCCTGTCCGCTCGAGCGCGCGGACAACGGAGTGTCCGTCGCGGGGGGTGGGGTGATGCAGGTCACGTCCGGGCGTGTCACAGGGGGGCGGGCCGTCTCGTCTCGGGGGTGTACGCACTCACGACGACGCAGGAGCACACCATGGACGCTCGACTCGACATCCTCGCCAGCACCACGGTCGGCAAGGCCCTCAAGCACCTCATGGCGGCGGGCAAGACGGTCAAGGAATCGCCGCTGCCGGCCGCGACGCAGGAACTGGTGGCGCTGCGCGTGAGCCAGATCAACGGCTGCGCCGTCTGTCTCGACATGCACACCAAGGAGGCCGCCGCGGCCGGCGAGACCGCGGTCCGGCTGCACCTGGTCGCGGCCTGGCGGGAGGCCACCGTCTTCACCGGGGCCGAGCGTGCGGCGCTGGAGCTGGCGGAGGAGGGGACCCGGGTGGCGGACGTGGCCGGCGGGGTCAGCGACGAGGTGTGGGCGCGCGCCGCCGAGCACCACGACGAGGAACAGCTCACCGCCCTCGTCCTCCTGATCTCGTTCATGAACATGGCGAACCGGATGAACCTCATCACCCGGCAGCCGGCCGGCGACTACGTGCCCGGTCAGTTCCACTGACCACTGGCCCCGGGACTCCGGCGTGTTGCGCCGGCCCGCGGCCGGTCCGGATGATCGACAAGAGAGTGCGCGTCGGCGCGTACGCGCTGCACGGGGAGGGGATGCACCATGACCGGGGCCATGACCGGGGCGATGACCGGGGCCGAGGACTTCGAGGAACTGCGGCCGCTGCTGTTCTCCATCGCCTACCGGGTCCTGGGCAGCGTCAGCGAGGCCGAGGACGCGGTGCAGGAGACGTGGCTGCGCTTCGCCGGCTCGGCGACCCGGCCCACGTCGACCAAGGCCTTCCTGGCGGCGACCGTGACGCGCATCTCCATCGACGTACTGCGTTCCGCGCGGGTGCGGCGGGAGGAGTACGTCGGTCCGTGGTTCCCGGAGCCGCTGCTCAGCGACCCGTACCAGGATCCGGCGCGGTCGGCGGAGCTGGCTGACTCGGTGTCGATGGCCGCACTGCTCCTGCTGGAGCGCCTCAGCCCGCTGGAACGGGCGGTGTTCCTGCTGCGGGACGTGTTCGCCTTCGGGTTCGACGACATCGCCGCGGCGGTGGGCCGGTCCGAGGCGGCATGCCGGCAGCTGCTCGTACGGGCCCGACGGCACATGCAGGACGGTCGGCCGCGGTTCGCAGCAGACCGCCGGGAACGGCAGGAACTGGCGACCCGCTTCTTCGACGCGCTGCAGAACGGCGACGTGGGCGGGCTGCAGGACCTGCTGGCCGGTGACGTGCAGCTGGTCGGGGACGGCGGCGGCAAGGCCCCGAACCTGGCCAGGACCATCATGGGCGCGCAGAAGGTGGCCCGGCTCCTGGGCGCGGTCTTCCCCTTGCTGGCCCGGATCGACGTGACGCTCGAACAGCACGAGATCAACGGCCAGTCCGGCGCGCTCCTCCGCGACCGGGACGGCAAGGTCCTGCAGGCGATGGTCCTCGACGTGCTCGACGGGCAGGTCCAGGCCGTCCGCACGGTGGTCAACCCCGACAAGCTCGGCCACCTCGGGCCGGTCGCCGACGCCTGGGCCCTCGACCGCGAGCTGAAGCAGGCCCGCCGACGGTGACCGGCCCGCCCCCGCCCCCGGCGGATCACGGGGGCGGGTCACGGGCGGGGTCACGGGGCGGGGCGTATCCGCGGGCATCGACCAGGTCGCGGGTGAGCCGGGTGAAGGCGCGGGAGGCGGCGCTGCGGTACGCGCCCTCGCGTGCCAGGAGGGTGACGGTGCGGGCGGGCAGGGGAGGGTCGAGGGGCACGGGGGCGAGGTGGGGGTGCTCGTGGGTGATCGCGTCGGGGAGGACGGTGGCCAGGGGGGTGCGCTGGACGATCTCGATGAGGGCCTGCACGGAGTTGGCTTCGACCGCGATGCGGGGGCTGACGCGGTGGTCGGCCAAGTAGGCGTCGATGTGGCCGCGCGTGGCGAAGGCGGTGGTGAGCAGGGCCAGTTGCTCGTCCGCCAGGTCCCGGACCGGCAGGGCACCCTGCCGCGTCCGGGTCGCGGTCCGCGTACGGGTGTGCCGGGTGCCGGTGACGAGGCTGAGGGTTTCGGTGAACAGGGGCGTGGCGGTGATGCCGGGCAGGTGGGGTCCCGCGAAGGCGATGCCGACGTCGAGGTCGTCGGTGAGCAGCGCCGCTTCGATGCGGTCCTGGGTCGTCTCCGTCAGGGTCAGGCCGATGCCCGGGTGGCGGGTGTGGAGCGCGGCGGTGAGCGGGCCGACGAGGTAGGCGGTGAAGGTGGGGGTCACGCCCAGGCGCAGGTGGCCGCGGGACAGGTCCTGCGTGTCGTGGACGGCGCGTTCGGCTGCTTCCAGGTCGCGCAGCGCGCGCCGGGCGTGGTCGGTGTAGACCTCGCCGGCGTCGGTGAGCCGCACGGTGCGGCCCGTCCGGTCCAGCAGTTGCACGCCGAGAACACGTTCGAGCTGTCTGATCTGTTGGGACAGGGTCGGCTGGGAGACGTGCAGCTCCTCGGCGGCGCGGGTGAAGTTGCCGTGCTGGGCCACGGCGAGGAGATAGCGCAGGTGACGCAGTTCCGGAGCAGCCATGGCACTCACTATAGGCACGCTCTATGGCTCTTATGGCCAGTGCGTCTTGGAATCTATAGGTGCAGGTGGTGCAGGCTGGGCGGGAGGTCGCCGGCCGCGTGGGCCGGCAGCCACCGAAGGGAGTGACCCATGCCAGATCTCGCCGGCGGCATCGCACGGTTCCAGCGGGACGTCTTTCCGGCCAAGGCCGACCTCTTCGCCGGCCTGGCGGCGCACCACACGCCGCACACCCTGTTCATCAGCTGCTCCGACGCCCGCGTCGTCCCCGAGCTGATCACCGGCTGCGAGCCGGGCGAGCTGTTCGTCATCCGCACCGCCGGCAACCTCGTCCCGGCCTGCACTCCCCGCGCGGACGGGGTCGCGGCGAGCATCGAGTACGCCGTCGCCGTGTTGGGCGTGTCCGACATCGTGGTGTGCGGGCACTCCGCCTGCGGCGCGATGACCGCCCTCGCCCACGGTCAGGACCTGGGCACCGCGCCCGCGTTCGCCGACTGGCTGCGGCACGCAGACGCCCCCAGGGCCCGTACCGCCCCCGGCGACGTTGCCGGTCTGGTCCGGCAGAACGTGCACGCCCAGCTGGCGAACCTGGCCACCCACCCCTCGGTCGTCCGAGCTCTGGCCGGGCACGAGATCACCCTTCACGGCTGGGTCTACGACATCGGCAGCGGCCACGTCGAGGAACTGCGCACCGCCGACCACGGCCCCGCCGTCGCGGCCTGACCACCCCGGATCCGATGCCCGCCGCACGGCACCGCGCCACGATGCGCCGTGCCGCGCCGCCCCCACCCGCCGCTTCGCGGCCCCCTACCCACGGGTTCCGCGAACCGGTTCACCGAGAAGGAACGGAAGTACTGACCATGGTGCACGCCCAGTTCGACCCCACCGTCCGCCAGGCCCTGGCCCGCACCGCCGTCGAGGCCAAGACCCGCAAGGACCTCACCTGGCAGCAGATCGCCGACGCCGCCGGCCTGTCGGTCGCCTTCACCACCGCCGCGATCCTCGGCCAGCACCCGCTGCCCGAGGCGTCCGCCGCAGCCGTGGCCGAGCTGCTCGGCCTCGACGACGACGCGGCGATGCTGCTGCAGACCATCCCCACCCGCGGTTCGATCCCCGCAGGCATCCCCACCGACCCGACCGTCTACCGCTTCTACGAGATCGTCCAGGTCTACGGCACCACCCTCAAGGCCCTGGTCCACGAGCAGTTCGGCGACGGCATCATCTCCGCGATCAACTTCAAGCTGGACGTGCAGAAGGTCGCCGACCCCGAAGGCGGCGAACGCGCCGTCATCACCCTCGACGGCAAGTACCTCCCCACCAAGCCCTTCTGACCCGCGCGGCCTCGGGCTCCTCGGACCCGGCCGGGGTCCGGCGCGGACCGGAAATCCGTACCCGGAGCGCCCCGTCGTGGCTACGCTGACCCGATGCGCGAAACGCCGGACGACCTCGAAGAGCTCCAGGCCCTCCTCAACGCCTCCCTCTCCCGTTCCACCTCGCACCTGCGCTCCATCATCAACACCGAGCGCACCCTGACCGCGGAGCAGCTCACCCAGGTGCTCACCGGCGTGTGCACCCTCGCCCTGTCCACCGTGACGGCGAAGGGCGAACCGCGGATCAGCGGTGTGGACGGGCACTTCCTTCGCGGCAAGTGGTACTTCGGCACGGCGCGCGACGCCGCCAAGGCCCGTCATCTCTCCGTGCGGCCCGCCGTCAGTGCCGCGCACCTGCGCGGTGACGCCCTGGGCGTGTTCACCCACGGCACGGTCGAGATCCTCAATCCGCAGGACGGCGAGCCGGCGGCGGACTGGCCGGACCTGCTCGCCCACTTCAAGGACTTCTACGGCGAGGACGCCTTCGACTGGGACGACGAGGTGGTCTACTACCGGCTGCATCCGCACTGGATGACCGCGTACGCCCCCGACGTCGCGAAGCTCACCGAGGCGTGACACCGGCGCACAGTGGCGTCAATCCGTCGTGTTCACGCTGCCGCAGCCAGCAGCTCCGTCAGCAGAACCAGAACCAGAACCAGCATCCGGACGCAGACAGCCGTTCCTCGGCTCCACGCGCGCGTCGTTGACGTACAGGTGGAGTGCGCCGTCCTCCGGGCAGCGCAGGGCGGCGGAGAGGCGCCGGGCCCTGCCATCGGCGCCGAACGCCAGCGCGACGGCCACGTGGAACACATCGTGGCCGACGGGGCACCGGAGCCCGGGAGCGTCCGACGGGACGAAGGCCCCGCCGGAGGCGGCCGGGGGCCCGGCCGACGGGACGAGCCGCCAGGCGAATCCGTCGGGTACGTAGTCGCAGCCGTTCGCGATCCCGAGCGGGATGCAGCAGGCGTCGCAGAAGCAGTCGCCCCGGACCGCCTCATAGGTGTCGGCACCGCACAGCGGGCACGTCACGGACCCGGCTGCCACCTCACCGTCCCACTCGGCCGGCACGGCGCCGGCCGCCAGGGCCACGAGGGCGTCGTCGCCCGTGCCGGGACCGTCCTCCGGCTCGATCCACACGAGTCCCCCGCCCATGGAGTGGATCTTCGCACGCCCGGTCGGCGCCACGGAGTCCCGCCTAGAGTTCTGCACGACCACCCGGGGTGCGGCTCACCCGCCCCCTGGGGCCGACGGCCGACGGCGGACGGCCGACGATTGACGGCCGACGACCGATGAATTCCTCCGCGCTCCACAGTCAGACGTTCAACCGGACAAGAGAAACCGAGGAGCCTCCCATGCGTACCCTGATCAGCACCGCCTTCATCTCGCTCGACGGCGTCGTCGAGGCTCCGGGCGGCGAGCCCGGCTACCGGAACTCGGGATGGACCTTCAAGAACGTCGAATTCCTCCCCGAGGCGTTCGAGATCAAGGACCGGGAGCAGAAGGAAGCCACCGCGATGCTGCTGGGCCGGACCAGCTACGAGGCCTTCAGCAAGGTGTGGCCCGACATGGAGGACTTCGCCGACTACAAGCTGATGCCGAAGTACGTCGTCTCCACCACCCTCACCGAGGACGACCTGGTGTCGAACTGGGGAGAAACGACCATCCTGCGCTCGCTCGACGAGGTCGCCGCCCTGAAGCAGACCGAGGGCGGCCCGATCATCATGCACGGCAGCGCGACCCTCAACCGGAGCCTGTCGGACGCCGGCCTGATCGACCGCTACCACCTCCTCGTCTTCCCGCTCCTCCTCGGCGCCGGCAAGCGCCTGTTCAGCACCACGGACAAGGACGCCCAGAAGCTGGAGCTGGTGGAGCACGAGGCGTACGCCAACGGCTTGCAGAAGAACGTCTTCGACGTCGTCCGCTGACCACCCCGCCGCACGCCCACCGCCGTACGCGACGCACCGCCCTACGCGCACCGCCGGGGGCGACGTGCGGCCGCCGCCGAACGGCACCCCCACCCGTACCCTCGGTGACGGTTGGGGGTGCCCGACCCGAACGGAGGGGTGTTGCATGCGGAAACTTCACGCGGTGGTGGTCGGCGCAGGAATCGGCGGCCTCACGGCCGCCCTTGCACTGCACGGCCGCGGCTGGCAGGTCACCGTCTGCGAACGGGCTCCCGAACTCCCCGCCACCGGAGCGGGCATCGGCCTCGCCCCCAACGCCCTGCGCGCGCTCGATGCCATCGGCGTGGACGCCGCCCGTGCCGCCGGCAGCGCCGTACCCGCGACGATGGGAGTGCGCCGCTCCGACGGCCGGTGGCTCACCCGGGTCGGCACCGCGGACATGGCGGCCCGCTACGGCACCGCCCCGATCGCCGTCCCCCGGCCGGCGTTCACCGCCGCCCTGGCGGCCGCCCTGCCGCCGGGGGCCATCCGCTACGGCACCGCCGTGACGGCCGTCGACGACGCCGCGGACCGACCGTCCGTCCGTACGGTGGTCGGTCCGCCCCTCCCCGCCGATCTGGTGGTCGCCGCCGACGGCATCCGCAGCCCGCTGCGCCACGCGCACTTCCCCGCCCATCCCGGCCTGCACTACCTCGGCGAGACTGCTTGGCGTACCGTCCTGGACGCCCCGGACCTCGGGATATCCGCCATGAGTGAGACCTGGGGGCGCGGCGAGCGGTTCGGCGTGACCCCGCTCTCCGACGGCCGCTTCTACCTCTACGCCACCGCCCTCGTCCCCGCCGGCAGCCGGTCGGCCGACCCCCGGGCCGAACTGCTGGACCGCTTCGGCTCGTGGCACCACCCGATCCCCGCCCTGCTGGACCGCGTCCGCCGCCTCGACCCGGCCCGGGTCCTCCAGAACGACCTCTACGACCTGGCCGCTCCGCTCCCGGCGCTGCACCACGGCCGCATCGCCTGGCTCGGCGACGCCGCCCACGCCATGGCCCCCAACCTCGGCCAGGGTGGTTGCCAGGCCATCGAGGACGCGGTGGTCCTCGCCCACCTGCTCCCACCCGGAGACGACCCCGACGGCGCCGACGGTTCGGGGAGCAGGCGCAGCCCGGCCTCCGTCCCGGCCGCCCTCGCCGCCTACACCGCCGCCCGCCGCGACCGCACCGATTCCGTACGCGTCCGGGCCCGCCGGGTCGGCCGCCTGGGCGCCCTCCGCAACCCCCTCGCGGCGGCGGCCCGCGACCTCGTGGTCCGTACCACCCCGGACCGGCTGGCCCTGCGCGGCATGGACGGCCTCTTCAACGGCTTCAACCTCCCCCGGTGATGCGCTCCTAGACGGCGGCGGCCGGCCGTGCGGCACCCGCCGCTTTGAGGGTTTCACCCCATCCGACCGGGTAGTTTCGCGGAAAAGTTTCAACCGAAGCTTCAACGATACGGTTGAAGCCATGGCTACCGACATCAAGGACATGGCCCACTCCGTCGACGCTGCCTCCGTCATGGGGCTGCTCCCGTCCCGGCCCCGCCTGCTCGCCCTGGGCGAGCCCACCCACGGCGAGGACGCCCTGCTCGACCTGCGCAACGAGCTCTTCCGCCAGCTCGTCGAGCAGGAGGGCTACCGGACGATCGCGATCGAGAGCGACTGCCTGAAGGGCCTCGTCGTGGACGACCACGTCACCTCGGGCGCGGGCACCCTCGACGAAGCCGTGGAACAGGGGATCAGCCACGGCTGGGGCGCCTCCGCGGCCAACCGCGAACTCGTGCGCTGGATGCGCGCCCACAACACCGGCCGGCCCGCGTCCGAGCAGCTCCGCTTCGCGGGCTTCGACGGCCCTCTGGAGATCACCGCCGCCGCGAGCCCCCGCCAGGCCCTCACCGCACTGCACGGCTACCTCTCGGCCCGGGTGGACGCGAACCTGCTCCCCTGCACCGCGGAAACACTCGACCGCCTGCTCGGCGCCGACGACCGGTGGACCGAGCCCGCCGCGATGACGGACCCGGCCCGGTCCGTGGGGCGGACGGCCGAGGCCGGGGAGCTGCGGCTGCTCGCCGACGACCTTGCGGCGCTGCTCGACGAGCAGACGCCGCACCTGCTCGCGACGACCTCGCGGGACGACTGGGACCGGGCGCGCCTGTACGGGCGTACCGCCACCGGCCTGCTGCGCTACCACTACTGGATGGCCGACACCTCACCGGCCCGCCTGGCACGACTGGTGGGCGTGCGGGACCAGATGATGGCCCGCAACCTCCTCGCCGTCGCCGAGCGGGGCCCAGCACTCGTCCACGCCCACAACTCCCACCTCCAGCGGGCGAAGAGCTCGATGCGGATGGGCGGGAGGCCGTTGGAGTGGTGGGGCGCCGGTGCGCTGGTGAGCGCCCGGCTCGGCGAGGAGTACGCCTTCGTGGCCACGGCCCTCGGCACCATCCGGCACCGGGGAGTGGACACGCCGCCGCCGGACACCGTCGAAGGACTCCTGTACGCGCTCCCGGAGGACCCCTGCGTCATCGACGCCCCGCGACTGGCCACCGCCCTCGGCGACACGCTGCCCGCACCGCGCACGTCCCCCTGGTTCGGCTACGCCCCGCTCGACCCGGCCCATCTGGCGGACGGCGACGGGATCGTGTTCGTCAAGGACGTCCCGCAACGCTGAGCGCTCGTGCCGCCGTCAGCCCCCGCGGGGGTCCAGGACCGCACCCGCCCGGGAACGCGGGCTCCCGGGCGGGTGGGGTGGCGCTCCCGGGCGGTGGGGCGGCCGCCGGTCAATTGCCCTCGCTGGCGTCCCGGTCCGCTTCGGACGCCGCCTGCTCGGCGGCGTCCAGCTTCTGCTGAAGGTCCGCGACCTCCGACTGCCCGGCGGGCGCCGACTCCTCGCCGCCCCCGCAGCCGGTGAGGAGCAGCGCCGCCCCGGCGGCCAGTGCCGCGAGGGCGGCGGCGCCTCGGATCCGGGCGGTCACTTGGTCCCCCGGGCGGCGCACCAGGCGCTGACGCCCTTCAGGTCGGCCTGGCGCTGCTGCAGGGTCGCCGGCATGCCCTTGCGGACGGTCAGGCGGTTGTTGAGGTACGTGTGCACCTCGGTGTGGCCGGCGGCCTTGGCCTCGGCGACGCGCTTCTCCAGCCGGGCGATCGACCCGGACACGGTGGCGTCGCCGTTCAGCCGGGTGAGGGCGGCGGCGACCCGGGCCTCGACCTTCGGCAGGCGCTTGCACAGGGCCTCCGCGCCGGCGCTCTTCGGGGCGGACCCCGCCGGCGGCGCGGCGGACGGGGCGCCGGCGCCGGCGTCGGCCTGCGCGGGCGAGGCGCACAGCAGCGCGCCGGCCAGTACGACGGTGCCGAGCGCGGCAGCGGTCCTGCGGTTCGTGAGCATGACGGTTCCCCTTCGTCGGTACGGACTCGGCCGCCGCACGAGCGGTTCGGCGACCGGATGGGACCGTAGGGACCGTTCTTGTGGATTCTTTGTGGGCTCAGGCGTCCGACGACAGCCACGCGCGCCGTGCCGGCAGGCGGGGCGCGGGGGAGTCCGGGACGGGGAGGGGGAGGCGTACGGTGAAGCGCGCGCCCGTGCCGTCGGGCGCGTCCTCCACGGTGACGGTGCCGTGGTGCAGGGACACCTGCTGGGCGACCAGGGTCAGCCCCAGACCGGAGCCGGGACTGCCCGGCCGGTGGTGGAACCGCTGGAAGACCGCCCCGCGTTCGGCGGGCGGGACTCCGGGCCCCGCGTCGTCCACGGTGAGGACGGCGCTGCCGTCCTCCGCGCGCAGCCGTACGGTGACCAGCGGCGACTCCTGCGGGAGGCGGCCGTGTACGACGGCGTTGGCCAGCAGGTTGGCGAGCAGGATCCGCAGCCCCGCCTCCCAGCCGAAGAACCGCAGCTCCGCGGGCAGATCGGCGGTCAGCCGCGCCTCGGGGTGACGGCGGGTCGCTTCGCCGACGGCCGAGTCCACCAGTTCGCACAGGTCGAGCGAGCCGAACGAGGAGACGTCCACCAGGTCGCCCACGGCGAGCATGCGCAGTGCCGTCAGGAGTTCGAGCAGCCGCGCGTGATCGCTGCGGAGGTCCTGCACCACCTCCGCCCGCTCGTCGGCGGGCAGGTCGGGGTGCGTGGCGAGGACGTCGAGGTCGGTCCCCATGCTCATGAGCGGTGTCCGCAGTTCGTGCGAGGCGGCCGAGGAGAAGGACCGGGCGGTGTCCAGCGCCTGCGCGGTCCTGGCCGCCTGCTCGTCGTAGCGGGCCAGCAGCTCGGCGATCGCGGCGGACAGCTCGTCCACCTCGGCCACGCCGGCCGGCGCGGTGGCGAAGGCCGCGGCACCCGCCGCCGGGTCGAGGGCGGCGGCCCGGCGGCTCAGCCGCCGTACGGAGGCGGTGGCGCGCCCGGCCAGCCCGTAGGCCACCAGGCCGGAGACCGGGGCCGCCAGCACGGCGACCAGCAGGACGCGGCGGCGTACGGCCGCGAGCTGCGGATCCGTCGCGGACGCCGGGGCGAACAGCCACAGCGTGCCCGGCGCGGGCCCGGCCACCGGGACGCTGAGCACCCGCCAGGCGCGGCCCTTGGCCCGGACGGTGACCGGGCCGTCCGCGGTCCGCTCCGGCAGCTGCACCGCGTCGGCGGGCTGCGGTCCGCCCTCCAGCACGACCGACCCCTGCGTGTTCCGGACCCGGATCCCGGCGTCCATGACGCTGCCGAGGACCTTGCGCTGCTGGTTCTGCTCCACCTTCGGCCGGTCGTTGCGGTCGGCGTTCAGCAGCGCCCTGACGTCGGGGAGCACCGCCGAGGCCCGGTCGCGCAGCCGGGCGTCCTGCTGCCGGCGCAGGTCCTGCTGGACCAGGCCGAGCAGCAGCAGGCCCGCGGCCAGTACGAGCAGCGGCACGACCACGGTCACCGAGACCGCGACACGGGTGGCGAGCTTCACGAGCCGCTCCGGCCGTCGTCCCCGGGGCTGGCGCGCAGGACGAAGCCGACGCCGCGCACGGTGTGGATCAGGCGGGGCCTCCCGCCCTCCTCCAGCTTGCGGCGCAGGTAGCTGACGAAGGTGTCGACGGCATCGGTGCGGACCTCGAAGTCGTAGCCCCACACCCGGTCCAGCAGCTGGTCCCGGGTCAGGACGATGCCGGCGTTGCGCACGAGCGTGGCCAGCAGCTCGAACTCCCTGCGGGTGAGGTGTACGGCGACCCCGTCGCGGTGCACCTCACGGGTCGCCGGGTCCACCACCAGCGGGCCGGCCCGCAGCGGCGCGTCCGGGGCCGTCCCGGCCGGACCCGCCGGCCTGCGGCGCAGCAGCGCGCGCAACCGCAGCACCAGCTCCTCCAGCGCGAACGGCTTGACCAGGTAGTCATCGGCCCCGGCCTGGAGCCCCGCGACCCGATCGGAGAGCTCGTCCAGAGCCGACAGCATCAGCACGGGCGTCTCGTCGCCCCGGGCCCGCAGGGTCCGGCACACCTCCGTTCCGGTCAGGCCGGGCATCGACACGTCCAGGACCAGGACGTCGGGACTCCGCTCGGCGAGCAGCGCGAGCGCGCCGGGCCCGTCCGCGGCGAGCAGCACGGTGAACCCGCTCAGCCTCAACCCGCGTTCCAGCGAGCGCCGGATGGCGGCGTCGTCGTCCGCGACGAGCACCACCCCGCCGGTGGCCGCACTGCCGGCCATTCGCCCCACCTCCCCGTCCCGGCCCCTCTCCGGAGCCGGGGCCCGACCCTCTCACGCCGACCCTTACGATGCGAAGCCGGGCGGGAGCCGGGGCCGACCGCCGACCCGACCGCGATCCCTCCGGGCGACCCACCACACCGGCCGACACCAGCCGTGGTGGGAACTGCCGTAGCAGGATTTCCGCGGAGGAGAGGGAAATCACCCCCGCCACCGCGTCCGTGAGATCGCCGCGTCCCTGCTCCAGCCCGTTAGCGTCCTGCCATGACGACCGAGAACCTCCACCGCGATCTCACTGCCCTCTGCAAGGCCACGGACAGCGGCTATCTCCTGCAAGTGGTCCGCGAGGGCAGCAGCGAGCCGCTCGCCGAGAAGGACCTCTCCCACTGGCCCGACTGGCCGGCGTTCCCGGCCGACGCCGCCCATGCGGCGGGGTGCGAACTCGTCGTGCTCGGCTACATGATCTGGCCTGACACCCTCACCCCCGACTCGCTGCTCGGATGGCATCCGCTACCGGACCAGCAGGGGTGGTCGGCGCAGGTCGGCAGCTTCGCCCAACTGCAGGCCGCCGGGATCTGACGGAATCCGCGTCCACGCGGGCTCGCCCGGAGTGGCCCCCGACCGCGAGGTCCGGCGATACCGTGGGGCACACCCGTTCCGCGCCGTCCTACGGAGCCCTCGATGAGCGAACAGCCGGCCCCCGCCGACACCGCCCGGCAGCAGCTGGACCCCGCAGCCGCCGACGCGGTGCGTGCGTACGCCGCCCGTACCCGCGCCAACGCCGACCAGTTCGCCGCCGTCATGGAGGACATCGCCACCAACGGCCTGCCGTCGGTGGAGGAGTGCACCCCGTGGGAGGAGCTGCGCGAACAGCACCTCGCCCGCCTCGCCGCCCAACGCCCGGCCGTCGCCTGATGGCTGCCCAGTACGGGCCGCGCCGTGCCCGGATCGCGTTCTCGGACTCAGCCGCGAAGCAACTGGAGAACATCACCAGCGAGGCCGGGATCCACGCCCTGGACCGTGCCCTGGTCGTCATCTCCGTCGACCCGGAGGCGGGCGAGCCGATCCCCGGCGCCACCGCCGGCCCCCGGCTCCGCCATTACACCGACGAGATCGAGTCCGTCCGCATCCTGTACTTCGTGACCGCGCTCAAGACCGTGGTCGTCGTCGCCTACATCGAGGTCTGACAGCGGTGATTCTCCGGCTCCGCTGCGGGGAAGCATGCACTGCCCGCCGGCGCCCCGACCCCGCCCGCCCCCGGCCGCCGCCCCGCCGTCAGGTCTCGCGCAGCGGCTCGTACGCCTCGGCGGCGACCCCGAAGGTCCAGGCAACGCCCTGCCGGGCGGTCCGTGTGTCCGGCGGCACCCGCAGCCAGTACGTCCGGTACGTACCGTCCGGCTCCGGCGTGGAGTTGACGACCTCGACCATGACGACGTCCTCGTCGTCCGGCAGCGGTATCCGCCACAGCACGCCCGCCCCGTCCCGGTGCACCGGCTCGGCCCCCGACTCGTCCAGGTAGCGCTCGTAGCCGTAGTGCTCCAGCATCACCCGGCGCAGCTCCGCGTTCTCCTCCCCGCGGATCCGCTCCGGCGTCAGCGCGTCCAGCTCGGCCAGGAACGCGCCGGGCACGGGCATCCCGCGCCACGCGTGCAGCGCGAACCCGTCCGGGAAGGCCAGGGCCGGGCCGTCGGCGCGGTCCAGGCGGCCCGCCTCGTCCCGGTGGAGCTCCACCGGCCGCTCGCACACCACGGCCAGCCGCTCGTACGGCCACCACCAGCCGGCCGACCGCGCCACCTCGGCGAGCCCGGCCAGCGGCCCCGCCCCGGTGTCGAACGCGCACAGCCAGGCCGCGTCGTGCTGGCCGAGCACCGCGTCGAGGAGCAGCAGCCGCACCTCGGCCTCCTCGGAGCGGTCCTCCGCCAGCTCCTCGACCAGCCCCGCGCGGATCCGGTCCGCCAGCCGCTCGGTGTTCTCCCACAGGCGGGCGCCGGTCGACGCCCAGCGCCGGCCCCAGCCCTGCGGCCCCAGGATCCCGTGCAGCCGTTCGCGCTCGGCCGCCCACGGCCGGCTGCGCACCTGCTCCCGGACGCTGCGCCCCCTGACGTGCGTCCCCCACGCCCCGTCGGGGTCGCCCAGCAGGCGCACCGCGGCCCGGGGCGAGTCCGCCCACACGATCCGTTCGGGCTCGGGCAGGCCGACCGCCCGGTAGGCCAGGCGCACCCCGGCCTCCGCGGCGGCGCGGTCCGCGGCCCCGGTGGCCGCCGCGGCCGCCCGCCACACGTCGGTCCCGTCCGTCACGACCTCTGCGGTTTCCGCCATCACGTTCCTCACGCCCCCTCAGTCAGCCACGATCCGCACGGCGCCCGGGACGTACTCCCGCTGGCGCACCACCCGGTACCAGCCCTTCGGCAGCGGTATCGCGGCGTGCTCCTCGTGCACCACCCGCCCGCCGTCGGGCAGGTGCAGCAGCTGCGGGCCGAACGGGCCGGCCTCCCGCACCAGTCGGCCCGGGCCGACCACCGCGTGCGCGTGCCCCGTCACCTCGCCCCGGGCCAGCACCATCCGGCCCCGCCCGTCGCGCGGCTCCGCCGGTCCGTCGGCCGCGTGCGGCGGCACCGCCGCCTCCGCGATCGGCACGATGAGCACGTCCCCCTGCCGGTACATGGCGTTCCCTTCCCCACGCGCCGCCCGCTGCGCCGCGTCTCTTCCCGAAGCTAAGGGGAGGGTCTGACAACGGCCGCCCGCCACGGTGCCGGCCGCCCGCCGCCCCCGCCACCAGAGCTGTCAGTGCCGCTTGCTACAACTTGCAGCACGTTCGTGCAGCGCACACCACGGCGCCAGGCACACGCACACGACGCACGCGACGCACCCGACACACGAGGAACGGCGGGGACCATGAGCCACCCGAGGCATCTGACGGATTCGTACGGCCTGCCCGTCTTCACCTTCCCCGGGCCGGACGACGAGGATCCGACGCTGCCCGAGCCGGACGCCGTCGCCTGGCGCATCGCCTCCGACACCTACGACGCCGACGAGAGCTGGACCGAGGCCTTCGCCCGCTTCACCGCTGCCGTCGACACCACCCGCGTCCGCGCGATCGTCGTCGGAGCCTGGGAGGACGCGTACGACAACGGGCCGGAGGAGATCATCGACGCGCTCGTGGCCGCCCGCGACGGGCTCCCCGCCCTGCGGGCCCTGTTCCTCGGCGACATGGAGTCCGAGGAGTGCGAGATCTCCTGGATCACCCAGGGCGACGTCGGACCGCTCCTGAACAACTTCCCCGACCTGGAGGAGTTCGGCGTCCGCGGCGGCAGCGGCCTCGTCTTCCAGCCCGTCACCCACCGCAGGCTGCGCTCCCTCACCGTCGAGACCGGCGGCATGCCCGCCCGGGCCGTGCGCAACATCGCCGCCAGCGCCCTGCCCGCCCTGGAACGCCTCGACCTCTGGCTCGGCACCGCCAACTACGGCGGGGAGTGCGAGCTGACCGACGTCGAGCCCATCATGGCGGGTGACCGGCTGCCGAGCCTGCGCCACCTGGCCCTGCGCAACAGCGACATCCAGGACGAGATCGCGACGGCCATGGCGTCCGCGCCCGTCGTGGCCCGGCTCGACACCCTCGACCTGTCCATGGGCGTCCTCACCGACGAGGGCGGCACCGCGCTCCTGGGCGGCCAGCCGCTCACCCACCTCAAGAAGCTCGACCTCCACCACAACTACCTCAGCGCCCCGCTGCAGCAGCGCTTCCGCGAGGTCCTCGAAGGCGCCGGCGTCAGCCTCGACGTCGACCGGGGCCACGCCTACGAGGACGAGTGGAGCGGCCGCACCTGGCGCTTCGTCGCCGTCGGCGAGTAGCGAGCCGGACCGTGACGCAGCACACGCCCCCACGCTGGGCGGTCGTCGGCAATCCGGAGAACCGCCGCGTCGCCCTCTTCACCCGGGCCGTGCGCGAGGCCGGACAGCCCGCGCCCCGCGTCCTGCCCTGGACCTCCGTCCTGCGCGGGGGCGGTGCGGACTTCGACGCCGACGAGCTGGTACGCCTCGACTCGCCGGGGGAGGACCCCGAGGTCGACCGGATCCTGCGCGGCGTCGCCGACCCCACCCGCGTCGAGGGCGGCGCCCGCTGGTACGCCCGCTTCACCGCGGCCGTACGGACCCTCCGCGGTGGCCTCCGCCTCGACGACCCCGACGAACTGGCCGTCCTGTTCGACAAGCGGCACTGCCACCGCGTCCTCCGGGACGCCGGGGTGCCCGTACCGGCGTCCCCGACCTCCGGCGGGGCCGCGCCCGTGCGCGGCTGGGCCGACGTACGGGACCTGATGGCCGCGCACGGGATGCCCCGCGTGTTCGTCAAACCCGCCCACGGCTCCTCCGCGTCCGGCGTCGTCGCGGTCGAGACGGCCGGCCGGGGCCGCATCCGGGCGACCACCTCCGTCGAGACCGCCGAGGACGGCAGCCTGCACAACTCCCTGCGGGTGCGCCGCACCACCAGCGAGCGGGAGACGGCCGCCCTGATCGACGCCCTCGCCCCCGATGGGCTGCACGTCGAACGCTGGTGGCCCAAGGCCTCCCTCGGCGGCCGGCCGGCGGACCTGCGCGTGGTCGTCGTGGCCGGCCGCGCCACCCACGCCGTCGTACGCACCAGCAGCTCGCCCATGACCAACCTCCACCTCGGCGGCAGCCGCGGCGACCTCGCGGCAGTGGCCGAGGCCGCGGGTCCCCGCTGGGCCGACGCACTGGAGACCTGCGAACGGGCCGCGGCCTGCTTCCCCGGCACCTTGTGCGTCGGCGTCGACCTGCTGCCCGCCGTCGGCTGGCGGCGGTTCGCCGTCGCCGAGGTCAACGCCTTCGGCGACCTGCTGCCCGGCCTCACCGGCCTGCCCGGCAGCGGAGCCGAGGGCCTGGACACCTACGCGGCCCAAGTCGCCGCCGCACCGCACCACATCGCAAGGAACCACCGTGCACCTGCCTGACACCCCCCTGCCGCCGCACGGGGACCACCCCGCCCCGAAGCCGCCCGCCCCGGAGCTCCCCGCCCCGGAGCCGCCCGCCCCGGAGCTCCCCGACATGAACGAGGTCGTCGGCCGTGACGACCTGCTCCTGCTCACCCTGGACACCCTCCGCTACGACGTCGCCGTCGAGCTGGCAGCCGCCGGCCGCATCCCCCACCTGGCCCGCCACCTACCCGGCGGCGCCTGGGAGCGGCGGCACGCCCCCGGCAGCTTCACCTACGCCTCCCACCAGGCGATGTTCGCCGGGTTCCTGCCCACGCCCGCCGCCCCCGGCCCGCACCCGAGGCTGTTCGCCGCACGCTTCGCCGGCAGCGAGACCACCGCCGGCCGCACGTACGTCTTCGACACCCCGGACCTGGTCTCCGGCCTCGCCGCGGCCGGCTACCGCACCGTCTGCATCGGCGGCGTCGGCTTCTTCAACAAGCAGGGCGCACTGGGCGACGTACTCCCAGGGATGTTCCAGGAGAGCCACTGGGAGCCCGCGTTCGGCGTGGCGTCCCCCACCTCCTTCGAGGCCCAGGTCGAGCGCGCCGAGCAGGTCGTCGCCGCACTTCCCGCCGACCGGCGGCTGTTCCTCTTCCTCAACGCCTCGGCGCTGCACCAGCCCAACTGGTTCCACCTGCCCGGCGCCACCCGCGGGGCCGGTGACAGCCGCGCCAGTCACGCCGCCGCCCTGGAGTACGTCGACCGGCACATCGGCCGGCTCTTCGCCGCGATGAGCTCCCGCCGCCGCTGCTTCGCCATCGTCTGCTCCGACCACGGCACGACCTACGGCGACGACGGCTACACCGGCCACCGCCTCGCCCACGAGGCCGTGTGGACCGTGCCGTACGCCCACTTCTTCCTGGAGCCGTCCGCATGACCGCCCCCGCCGCGCCCCTGCCCGTGACCGCCCCCGCCGTGCCCGCGGCGGCTCCCGCCGTCCGCCCGTACCAGAGCTACGTCTACGCCTACCCCCACAAGACCGCCTACCGGCCCCTGCCCGACCGGCCCGCCCTGCGCGACCTGTGGCGCGGGGAGCCCAAGGGCGCCCTCTCGCTGTACCTCCACATACCGTTCTGCGAGGTCCGCTGCGGTTTCTGCAACCTGTTCACCCGCATCGGCGCGCCCGAGGGCCTCACCGGCCGCTACCTCGACGCGCTCGACCGCCAGGCCGCCGCCGTCCGCGAGGCGCTCGGCGACGAGGGCCCGGTCCGGTTCGCCAACGCCGCGTTCGGCGGCGGCACGCCCACGTTCCTCACCGCGGACGAACTCACCCGCCTCTGCGACATCGCCGAGCAGCGCATGGGGGCCGACCTGCGGGCCGTCCCGCTCTCCGTCGAGGCCTCGCCCGCCACCGCGACCGCCGACCGGCTCGCCGTCCTCGCCGAGCGCGGCACGACCCGCCTGAGCCTGGGCGTCCAGAGCTTCGTCGACGACGAGGCCCGGGCCGCCGTGCGCCCCCAGCGCCGGGCCGACGTCGAGGCCGCCCTCGGCCGGATCCGCGGGGCCCGCATCCCGGTCCTCAACATCGACCTCATCTACGGCATCGACGGCCAGACCCCCGCCACCTGGCGCACCTCCCTGGACGCCGCCCTCGCCTGGGAACCCGAGGAGCTGTACCTCTACCCCCTCTACGTCCGCCCACTGACCGGTCTCGCCCGGCGCACCGCCCACACCGACGTCGAGTGGGACGCACAGCGCCTGGCCCTGTACCGGCAGGGCCGCGACCACCTCCTCGCGCACGGCTACGAGCAGGTGTCGATGCGCATGTTCCGCCGCCCGGGCGCCGCACCGCAGGGACCGGACGACCACGCCTGCCAGACCGACGGCATGATCGGCCTGGGCTGCGGCGCCCGCTCCTACACCTCCGCCCTCCACTACTCCTTCGACTACGCCGTCGACATGGGCGAGATACGGGCGATCATCGACGACTACACGGCCACCACCGGCGCCGACTTCGGGCACGCCGTGCACGGCCGGTACGTCGACGGCCGCGAGGCCCGCCGCCGCCACCTCCTGCAGTCCCTCCTCCAGGCACGGGGCATGCCGGTCGCCGACTACCGCGACCGCTTCGGCACGCACCCGTACGACGACTTCCCCGCCGAACTCCACGACTTCGCCGCCCGGGGCTGGCTGGAGGAGACGGGGGACCCCGCCGGGCCCGCCCGGCTGCTGCGCCTCACCCCGGACGGACTCGCGCATTCCGACGCGCTCGGCCCCGCGCTCTTCTCGCCCGCCGTCCGCGCCGCCATGGCCGCCTACGCACCGAAGTAGGCCGCCCGCGCATGGACCTCACGATCCTCTACCGCGGGCCGCTCGCCTCCTGCGACTACGACTGCCCGTACTGCCCCTTCGCCAAGCGCCGCGACAGCACCGCGCAGCTGCGCTCCGACCGGGCCGCCCTCGAACGCTTCACGGCCTGGGCGGGAGCGGCCACCGACGACCGGCTCTCGGTCCTCTTCACCCCCTGGGGCGAGGGGCTGGTCCGCTCCTGGTACCGGCGCGCCCTGGTCGACCTCTCGCACCAGCCGCACGTCGAGCGCGTCGCGATCCAGACCAACCTCAGCTGCCGCACCGACTGGCTCGCCGCGGCCGACCTCACCACCCTCGCCCTGTGGTGCACGTACCACCCCGACCAGACGCCCTACGCCCGCTTCCTGGGGAAGGTCCACGACCTCGCCGACCGGGGCGTCCGCCACAGCATCGGCATCGTCGGCCTGCCGGAGAACCTCCCGCACGCCCGCCGGCTGCGCGCCGACCTCCCGGCACACGTCTACCTGTGGGTGAACGCCGCCGAGGGCCACACGTACACGGACGCCGAGGCCGACGCCTGGACCGCCCTGGACCCCCTCTTCCCGTACAGCCGCCACCCGCACCGCTCCGCCGGGCTGCCCTGCCGCACGGGCCGGTCGGTGGTGTCGGTCGACGGCGAGGGCACCGTCCGCCGCTGCCACTTCGTCCGCGCCGAACTCGGCAACCTCTACGACGGCTCGTACCGCGCCGCGCTCGGCCCGCGCCCCTGCCCGCTGGCCGTCTGCGACTGCCACATCGGCTACGTGCACCTGGAGACGCTCCCGCTCTACGACGTCTTCGCCGGCGGCGTCCTGGAACGCGTCCCCGCACCCGCGAAGTCAGCGACCACCCAGGTGGCGATCTCGCGCCACAGTTCGACACCGCGGACGTGGTCGGGGTGGGCCAGGTAGCGGTCGACGGCCTCCTGATCGGCGAACGTGCCGATCAGGGCGAAGTCGTAGGCCACCGGCCGGTCGGTCAGGTTGCGCCCGAACTCCCAGCCGAGGATCTCCTCGATCCGGTCCGGGTGGCCGGCAGTGGCCGCTTCTGCCTCCCGTGCCCGGGGGTCGGACCAGTCGATCCCCGGCTCGAAGCGGAACAGGACGGTGTGGCGGATCATTTCCTTCTCCTTCCGTGGCTTCCCTGCGTGCCTGCTCTCCCTCTCCCCCCGCTCCCCCCGCTCCTCAGAGGCGGACCGCCGTCCTGTGGACCGGGGCCAGCCAGTCCCGGGTGCGGGGGTCCAGGCCGCGGACCGAGCGGTCGTAGGCGTTCATCACCCTTCGCGTGACGGGGCCGGGGGTGCCGGAACCCACCGGGCGGCCGTCCATGGAGGTCACGGGAACGATCTCGCAGCCCGTGCCGGTCAGGAACACCTCGTCCGCCGTGCCGAGCTCCGACCGTAGGACCGTGCGCTGTTCGACCTCGATGCCCTCGTCCCGCCGCAGCAGCGAGATCACCGAGTCCCTGGTGATGCCCTCCAGGATGTCGGAGGCGTGGGACGGGGTCGCGACGCGTCCGGCGCGGACCAGGAAGACGTTGGCGGTGGTGGCCTCGGCCACGTGTCCGGCCTGGTTGAGGAAGATCGCGTCGTCGTACCCGGCCTGCGTCGCCTCGTCGGTGGCCAGTGCGTTGTTGGCGTACGCGCCGGTGATCTTCGCCCGGGCGGGCAGCGAGCTGTCCGGGATGCGCCGCCAGGAGGAGACCCCGCAGGAGATGCCCTCCTTCGGCACGTAACTGCCCATCGGCAGGCTGACCACGGTCAGCGAGGAGGAGACGCCCTGCAGACGGACACCGAACGGCACCCCCGGCTCCAGGGCCGTCTTGTACGCGAGCGGCCGGACGTAGGCGTCGCCCGTGTGGCCGTTGCGCCCCAGCAGCTCGGCGGTGATCTCGACCAGCTCGTCGGCGCTCGGGCCGACCGCGATGCGGAGGATGCGCGCCGATGCGATCATCCTGGCGAAGTGGTCGCGGGCCCGGTACAGGTGGGAGGTGTCCGGCCCGGACGCGTACGCGCGGATGCCCTCGAAGACGCCCGTGCCGTACTGGAGGGCCTGGAGGCCGGGCCCCAACCGCAGCTCCGCGGCGGGGAGGAAATCGCCGTCGTGGTACGCCCACTGTCCGCGGGCCGGAGCGGCGGTGCGTCCGGCGCTCACCGCGCGTCCCGCTCGCGGGCGATGGCCAGGGCCGCCTCGCGCTCGGCGTCGACCGCGCTCCGCAGGTCCTGCACGCGCGCCGCCTTCCAGCTGACCATGGCCCCGGTCGTGGTGATCGCACCGAGCCGGGCGGTGCGGACGGTCACCGGGCAGCCCCAGGCGTCCGCGGCCGACGCGACGAGTGCCGCGTGGGCCTCCTCGTCGGGGGCGTCCAGTTCGAGGTCGACGGTGAGGACGTCGACGCCGGACTCCCGGTCGATGGTGATGTGGTAGTCCCGGCAGCCCCGCACCCGGGAGAGGACGAAGTCTTCCAGCTCGTATGCGGTCACCGTCCTGCCGTTGAGGTCGATGCGGTCGCGGACCCGCCCCATCGGCGTCAGGATCTCCGAGGGGTAGCTTTCCCCGGGGCCCGCCGGCTCCAGCCGGACCAGGTCGCCGGTCCGGTAGCGCACGAGGGGCTTGGCGCCCCGGTACAGGTGCGTGATGACCAGCTCGCCTTCGCGCACCTGGCGGGCGTCCGGTTCGACGGGCTGCCCGCTGTCCGGATCGACGACCTCGTAGAACACGTTCTGGGGGACGGTGCGCAGCCGGCCGTCGACGTGCGCGAGACCGAGGATGGAGGCCTCCTG
The DNA here is from genome assembly GCF_042732005.1 of Streptomyces sp. NPDC059851. NCBI lineage: Bacteria > Bacillati > Actinomycetota > Actinomycetes > Kitasatosporales > Streptomycetaceae > Streptomyces > Streptomyces sp. NPDC059851. The sequence goes on from NZ_JBHWJJ010000024.1 coordinate 65,992, forward strand.
CGAGGCGTACATGCAGCTGTACGCCTGCGCGTTCCACAGGGCTCCGAGGTTCTTCAACAGCTGCGGGGTGACCAGTTCGCCGACGAACATCAGCAGCCGCAGGTCGAAGTCGGCGGCCGGGTCGAGGCCCGCCCTGCGGGCCTCCTTGGCCAGCGTCATCGCCATCCCCGGTGTGCAGAACACGGCGGTCACGCGGAGTTCGCGCAGCATCTGCAGGGCGCGGTCGAAGCCGACGACGGGGGAGTGCGGCCACATCTTGACGACGGCGTGACCGAGGTTGCGGCAGACGTCGCCGAAGGTATCGCCCGTCGAGTGCAGTTCGGTCGGCCCCAGCACGGCGACGACGTGGTCGTCGCCGTGCTCGTCGAACACCTCCCGGTAGGCCACCGTGAGGGCGGCGTTGTTGACGATGGAGTCGGTGTTGTCCCGCGGGCAGGGAGTGGCCGGGCCGGTGGTGCCGGTGGTCTCGTAGAACACCCAGGAATCGCTCACCGGCTTGGAGAGGAGGTCGTACCGGCCGTCCCGCAGGTCCTGTTTGGTGGTGAAGGGCACGGTACGGGCGAACCCGGCGGCGTCCAGGCCGTCGATCCCGGGTTCCGTGAGCCCCGCCAGCCGCTCGGCGTAGAAGGGGGAGCGGCCGCGCGTGTAGCGCAGCGTCTCCCGGAGGCTGCGCCACTGGTGGGCCGCCAGACGTTCCCCGCTCCACCGCCCGCCGTGGAACTCGCGCTGCTGAGCGACCGAGCGCCGGGCGAGGGCGTCGAGCTCGTCGTCGAAGATGGTGAACACGTGAAGCGCAACCCTTCTTGGATACTTGGGTGGACGAACTGGTTCGGCGGTGCCCGAGGCAGGTCAGCCGGCGCTCTCGAGCAGGACGAGCTCGGTCTGCACGCTGCCCCTCCGCAGGTCCGCGATCGCGCGGTACTCGGGGGACGCGAACCACGCGCGGGCGCTCGCGCCGTCCGGGAACTCGATCAGCGTCAGGTGGACGGGGGACCAATCGCCCTCGAAGACGTCGACCTTCCCTCCCCTGATCACGAAGCGCCCGCCGTGCTGCTCCACCGTGGCACCCACCAGACGGCGGTAATCGGCGAGTTCGGCGCTCGTCTCCAGCGTGGTCACGTTCCCCAGTACGTACGCGGGCACGGCGTGCCCTCCTTCCGTTCCGTTGCGTTGCGCCGGGTCACTGGATCGACGTGCCGGCCGTGATGGTCACCGCGGTGCCGCCCAGCAGGACGTGGTCTTCGGCGACGGTGACGTGGACCGTTCCCCCGCGGCGGGACATCTGGTAGCCCCGCAGCTCGGCGCGGCCCAGCCGCTCGGCCCAGTACGGGCCCAAGCAGCAGTGGGCCGACCCGGTGACCGGGTCCTCGTCGACCCCGTACGCCGGTGCGAAGAACCGGGAGACGAAGTCGAACTCCGTGTGCGAGCCGCCGCGGGCGGTCACGATCACCCCGCGGGTCGGCACCCCGGCGAGGGCGGCGAAGTCGGGCTTGAGGTCGCCCACCACCTCCGCGTCGGCGACCTCCACGAGGTAGTCGAACCGGTTCCGGCCGATCCACACGGGCTCCACGCCCAGCGCCTCGCACAGGCCGGCAGGCCGCTCGGCCTCGACCGCGCGCTCCGCCGGGAAGCGCATGACGATCCCGTGGCCGTTGCGGTGGACGCTGAGGACGCCGCTGCGGGTGTGGAAGTCGATCTGCCGCTCCCGCGCGCCGCGCTGCCACAGCACGTGGGCGCTCGCCAGGGTCGCGTGGCCGCAGAGGTCGACCTCCTTGGCCGGAGTGAACCAGCGCAGCTCGTACCCGTCGCCGCGGGAGCTGACGAACGCGGTCTCGGAGAGGTTCATCTCCCGGGCCAAGGACTGCATCCACGTCTCGTCCCGGGGCTCCTCCAGCAGGCACACCGCTGCCGGATTGCCCGTGAACGGACGCTTCGCGAAGGCGTCGACGACGAAGAGCCGGGTACCCCGCAGACTCGGCGGCCGCACCTCAGAGGTCAGCACCGGTACCGCCCTTCCGCGCCCGCGCCGCGATCGAGAATCCGGCGGCCACGTCCTCGACGGCCAGCCCCAGGGACTTGAACAAGGTGATCTCCTCCGGCCCGGTGCGTCCTTCGGCCGTGCCGAGGAGCACCTCTCCGATCTCGCCCCTGATGTCCTTCTCGCCGATCAGGCCTTCGGCGATCGGGTCGCAGAGGTCACTGGACTCGTTCAGCGCCGACTCCCTGCTGTCCACGTAGACCCGGCAGCGGGCGACCTCGGCGGGGGCCAGTTCCCGGGCCCCGCGCACGGACGCGCCGACGGCGTTCACATGGGCGCCCGGGGCGAGGTGCCCGGGCAGGACCACCGGCTCGCCCGCCGAGGTCGTCGTGCACACGAGGTCCGCGCCGCGCAGCGCGTCCTGCGCGGTGGCCGCGACCTCCACGGCCACGCCCCGGCCGCCGGCCCAGTCGCGGAAGGCCCGCGCGTGCCCCGCGGTACGCGACCACACCCGGACCCGGCGTACGTCCCGCACCAGCCGCATGGCTTCGAGGTGCGTCCGCGCCTGGGTTCCAGAGCCGAGAATTGCGAGATCGCCCGCATCTTCCCGGGCCAGTGCCCGGGTTGCCACGGCGGAGACGGCGGCCGTGCGAATGGCCGTTACCGCACTGCCGTCGAGAACCGCCGACAATTCACCGGTGACCGGGTCGAAAACGCAGACCGTGCCGATGTGCGTCCCGAGTCCGCGGGCCCGGTTACCAGGATTGTGCATGATGGCCTTGAATCCGTAGCCGAGGCCCTCCACATGGGCCGGCATCATCGCGAACACCCCCTGCTCGGAAGGTGGCGCGAGGACCGAGCGGAGCGGCTGGGTGACCTTTCCGGAGGAAAATCCGCGCAGTGCGTCCGCCATGACGGAAATCGCCTCGGCCATGGGGAAGGCGGCGCGGACCTCCTTCCCGTCAAGCATGAGCATGGGTCGTCCTCCGTACGTCGGCGGTGTCCGTGGCGAGCTGGGCGAACGCGTCGTCGTCCGTCGTGAAAACGGACCAGAGCATCCTGATCACGCGGGTCCTGGAGATGAATTCCAGGCCGGTGGCCTCGGCGGCCGGTTTGGTCGTCAGGGCCAGGTCCGTGATGCCGTCCCGAACCGCCCTGGCGGCCATGCTCGTCGACGTGACCTGCAGGATCTCGCGGTCGCTGAACGTGCTCGGCAGGAGTTCGTCCACCAGTGCGCGCGGCGCCGGGTGGGTGGCGACCACCGGCCTCTCCGGGACGGGCCGGCCGGGCACCCGGGCGATTCCGTAATGCGGCGTGTCCATCACGAAAACACCGGCGAGGGTGAGCCGGGTGTTCATGTAGAACTCGCTGATCCCGCTGTACGCATTCGCCACGACCAGATAGTTCACGTCACGATTGAGCAGCGCTTCGGCTGCGTCCTCGTACGTCCGGTGCAGCTCGATGTCGCGGATGTCGGGGACGGTGCCGTCCAGGCTCTGCCAGACGACGCCCGCAGCGACTTCGCTGCTCGTTCCCGCGGGTCCCAGGGTGGCTATCTTGGGACGGTCGTGAAGGGCGGCGAAGGAAGGCGTCAGCCAATTTACCATCTGCCTCATGTGTGCGGTTCCTCCGAAAGGCTCCGGTGAGCGGCGCAAACGAATAGCGGTCGTGACGGGACCCAGACGGTCCGATGCGCCGCCGGGTGAGGGAATATGGAGACGCTAACCCCATCCGATGGGGAGAAGCCATGAATTCGCGCATACGGGAGTGAAACTGCCGATCGAAGGTGCCCCTTGATGCCGCGGCCCGCGGTCGACCGGCAACGGCACCGTTACCCCTGCCGGCACCGGCGGCGCGGGAGCCGGGAAGGAGCCGGGAGGAGAACAGGACCGGCAGGCGGCACCGTGTCCCCCTGAGGCACCAGCCCTTTGCAGAGGAGCATCACGTGGGACACCCGTACCGGCCGCCGACCGCGGACCGACTGAGCCGTACCCTCCAGGACCTGACGGCCGTCGAACGGTGGGCCGAGCACATCGGCACCGAACGCCCCCCGGACAGCGGCAGCGGCCACCGCGCCTGGGACGGCATCGAGTTCGGCGTCGACACCATGACCCGGACCGGCATGCACCACGTCACCCGCATCACCGCCCGACTCCGCAGCGGCACCGGCACCACCGGCCCCGCCCCCGAGCCCGCCGAGGCCGACCGGGCCGTGCTGCGCTCGGCGGTTCGGGCCCTGCTCGACATGGCGGGGCACGAGTCCGGACCCGCGCACACCGTGGTCGCACTGACGCCGCAGGGACCCCGCGTGCTGTCCTGCCGGCTGCGCGGCGGCACGGAGACCGTCCCCGAACCCTAGGCCCGGGCCCGCAGCGGACCCGGCTCCCGATCGTTCCCGCAGGCCGGCGGCCCGCTCCCGCTCCGTTCCCGGCGGCGGGAACGGAGCGGGAACCTTTGAGGAATTGCTCCAGCCATATTCGAGGTGTCGGACAGAGCAGGCCAGACACAGGGGGCGGGAACATGGGACGCAAGCTGACCAAGTCGATCGGGATCGTCGTCGCGGCGCTGGCGCTGGGGCTCGGCGCGGCGGCCGGCATCGACCACCAGACGGGGCAGCAGGGCGGCCACCACATCTCCGCAGAGGACAAGGGGCCGACCGTCATCATCCCCGTCCCCAAGGGCTGACGGCCCGCCAGCACCGCAGGCGGCCCGCGAGACTCCTGGCGGGCCGCCTCCACGCGTACGGCGGTCAGCTGCGCCGGACCCCGGGCGCCACTCCCATCGCGGAGAACAACTCCTCCGCAGCGGCCCCGTGCTCGGCCGCCTCCTCCTCGGCACCGAGGGCCGCGGCCGCCCGGGCCATCCCGGCCAGGGCGTACGCCTCCTCGATGCGGTAGCCGACGCCCGAGGCGAGCTCGTACGCGCTGCTGTGCAGGTCCAGCGCCCGCGCGTGCTCCCGCTTCCGCTCCAGGACCCGACCGATCATGTTCTCGACCTTCGCCTGCCGCAGCGGCGACGAGCCTTCCCGGACCAGGGCCAGCGCCCGGTCCGCGAACCCGGCCGCCTCCTCGGGCCGTTGCAGCCGCTCGGCCGTGTCGGCGGACAGCGCCAGCGCCATGGCCGCATGGCCCTGGTCCATTGACTCGTCGTACAGCCCGCGCGCCCGGGCCAGCGCCCGGTCGGCCGCCTCGTACTCGCCGAGACCGGTGTGCGCGAAGGCGAGGTCGGTCAGTGCGACGAGCTCGACGCCCCGCCGGCCCAGCTGCGCGGCGAGGTCCACCGCCCGGCGGGCCGCCTCGACGGCCTCCCGGTGCCTGCCCCACTGCTCGTACAGCGCGCTGAGGGCGGTGAGGCTCTCGGCCTCCGCCCGCGGCGAGTTGAGCTCGCGCTCGCAGGCGACCGCCCGCCGGAGGTGGGCCAGGGCTTCGGGGAACTGCCCCAGCAGGCTCTTGTACAGGCCGAGCGTGCTCTCGCTGTGCGCCTCCGTCTGCAGGTCGCCCATCCGGGCGGCCACGTCACGGCCCTCCTCGGCCACCGTCACGCCCTCGCCGAGCCGGCCCAGCTTCCAGCAGGCCACACCCAGGTTCGACAGGCTCACCCCCAGCAGCGCGAGGTCGCCCAGCCGCCGGGCGGCCGTGACCGCCAGCCGGCAGAGCTCCGCGAACTCGTGCAGTTGGCCCCGCGCGTTGAGCTGGAAGACGATGTTGCGCGTCAGGCACACCGCGTGCCGGTCGTAGCCGAGCCGCTCGGCCAGGGCGACGATCGACAGCAGCCCGGCGTGCTCCCTGGTGAACCAGGCCTGGGTGCGCTCGGCGTCCCGGAAGTCGGGAAGCCCCGCCGTCCACTCCACGATCCCCGTGGGCCGGCGGTGCCGGCCGGGGAAGAGGATCTCGCAGGCCGCCTCGGTGGCCGTCAGGTAGTAGTCGAACAGCCTTTCCAGCGCGTCGGCGTCGGCGCGTCCGGTGGGCTCGCCGCGCAGGCTCTGAGCGAAGCTGCGCACCAGGTCGTGCAGGGTGTACAGGCCGATCTCGGGCTGCTGCACCAGGTGCACGTCGAGGAGCCGTTCCAGGATGTCCTCGGCGTCGCGGGTGCCCATGCCCAGCAGCGCCGCCGCCGAGTGGACGTCGATGTCCCCGCCGGGGTGGAGCGCTAGGATCCGGAAGGCCGTCCGGGACTCCTCGTCCAGGGTCTGGTACGACAGCCGCAGCGTGGCGGCGACGCTCCGCTCGCCCGAGCTGAGCTCGTCCAGCCTGCGGGTCTCGTCCCGCAGCCGGTCGACCAGGTACGCCACGGTCCACCGCGGGCGGTTGCGCAGCCGGGCCGTCGCGATGCGCAGGGCGAGCGGGAGGTGCCCGCACAGCCGGGCCAGCTCGGCGGCGGCCTCGGGTTCCGCGGCCACCCGCTGCACGCCGAGGGTGTCGGCGACCAGGGCCGCGCTCTCCTCGGGCGCCATGATGTCGATGGAGATCCAGTCGGCCCCGTCGAGGTCCACCAGCCGCGCCCGGCTGGTGACCAGGACCAGACTCCCCGGCGAGGCGGGTAACAGGGGCCGGATCGCGGCGGTGTCCGCCGCGTTGTCGACGAGGAGCAGCAGCCGTTTGCCGACGAGGGTGGCCCGCCACAGGGTCGCCCGGCCGACGACGTCCTCCGGTACCCGGTGCCCGGGCACACCCATGGCCTGCAGCAGGGTGTCGAGGGCGGCGCCGGTGGTGATCGGCTGCTCGCCGGGCGTGTAGCCGCGCAGGTCGATGTGGATCTGGCCGTCGGGATAGTCGGGGGTGAGCCGGTGTGCGGCCCGTACCGCCAGCGAGGTCTTGCCGCTGCCGCCCATGCCGTCGAGCGCCACGATCTGGGTGGCCCGTTTGCTTTCGGCGCGTGCGTAGTGCAGCAGCTCCTGGAGTTCCCGTTCCCGGCCGGTGAAGTCCGCGAGGTCGTTGGGCAGAGTGGAGGGGGCCCGGGACCCCTCGGGCGCGGGGGCGGGGAGCACGGCGAGCGAGGGCGGTTCGGCACCCGCCAGTTCGGGGCTCTCCTGGAGGATCCCCTCGTACATCCTGGTGAGCTGCGGACCCGGATCGACGCCGAGCTCCTCGACGAGCAGCTCGCGGACCTTGGTGTACTCCTCCAGTGCCGCGGCCTGCTGGCCCGACCGGTACAGCGCGAGCATCAGTTGGCCGCGCAGTGTCTCGTGCAGGGGGTGCTGGTGGACGAGTCCGCGCAGGTCCACCACGACGTCCGCGGCCTCGCCGAGGCTCAGGCGGAGGTCGAAGAACTGCTCGGCGGCGGCCAGCCGGCTCTCCTCGAGGACGACGGACGCCGTCTCGATGACCGGGCCGCCCTCACCGGCGAGGAGCGGACCGCGCCACAGGGCCAGGGCGGCGCGCAGCATTTCGACGGCCTGTGCGGGGCGCCCGGCGGCCACCGCTTCCTTCGCCGCGTGCACCCGGTTGCCGAACTCGTTCAGGTCCAGCTGGGTGTCGGTGACGGCGGCCCGGTAGCCGGGGCCTTCAGTGACCACGACTTCTCTGCCGCCCGGAATGCGCCGGCGTAAGTCCGCTACGGCCTTGCGTATCTGGTGGGCGGCGGTCGCGGGCGGATCCTCGTCCCAGGCGGTGTCGACGAGCCGTGACACGGGCAGCATCTTGCCGGGCTCCAGCAGCAGCGCGACGAGCACCCGTTCCTGGATCGTGCCGCCGAGGCGGAGCTTCACGCCGCCCGCCCAGCCCTCCAACGGCCCCAGGATGTTGAACCGCAGTGGCCCCCCATCAGCATCCGCCACCCTGATCCCCCCACGGCTCGGATCGCAAGATTTCGTCAACTGATGGATCATATGTCCTTTGAAAGATGAGCGGTACCACGATGTGGACGCCTTCGGACACTGCCGCCGATCTGCCTTCGCCGCTGCCCGAACCCCGCATGACCGGCTCCTAGTGTGGGCGCCGGAACAGCAGGCCGGATTGCGTCATCGCTTGAGCAAAGGCAGGAATCGTGGCAACGAACCCTTTTGAGGACCCGGAAGGCCGCTACGTCGTACTGGTCAACGAGGAAGGGCAGCACTCCCTGTGGCCGGCTCGCATCCAGCAGCCGCTCGGCTGGGAACTGGCCCGGGGCGAGGGCACCAAACAGGAATGCGCCGACCATATCGAGGCCCACTGGACGGACCTGCGGCCGAAATCGGCGGTCGCGGCCATGGGCGGCTGAGCCCGCCCCGAACGACACCGCCGGCGGTGGTGGCAGTGCCCTCCGGGGCGCCGCCGCCACCGCCGGCGTCATGTTGCCGTTGCCGCCGCACACGCCCCGGATCAGGCAGCCGCCCGGGCGCCCGCCCGGGCGGCGTCCGCGCCGACGACGCACCACTCCAGCACCGCCATCGCGGCCGTCATCTTGTGGTGGGCCTGGCGCCAGGCGAGGCTGCGCTCCCCGTCCAGGACTTCGTCGGTGACCTCCTGGCCGCGCACGGCGGGCAGGTCGTGCAGGAAGACCGTGCCCGGGCCGCCGAACCGTTCCAGGAACCCCCGGTCGATGCGGAACCCTTCGAAGTCGGCCAGCCAGTCCGGGTTCGCCTTCGGCACGCCCATCGTCTGCCAGCGGCTCGTGTACACCGCGTCCACCGGGCCCGACACCTCGTCGGGCGAGGTCACCTGGCTGACCAGGGCCCGCCCGCCGCCGAGCCGGTCGACGAGGTCGAGGGTGGCCTGCGGCACCTCGTACCCCTTGGGGCACAGCAGGGTCAGCCGCAGCCCGGGCGTGAGCGCCGCGGCCAGCGCCAGCGCCGCACCCGAGCTGTTCCCCTCGCCCACGGCCAGCACGTGCAGCCCCGCCAGGTCGCCGAACGCCTCGGCGAGGGTGGCGAGATCGGCGATGGCCTGGGTCGGGTGCTCGTCCAGGCTCAGGGCGTTGACCACCGCGAGGTCGGGGTTGCTGCCCAGCCGCCGGATCTCGTCCACGTCCCCGTTGGTGCGCACGACGAGCGCGTCCAGGTACTCCCCCAGGACCCGGGCGGTGTCCTCGACCGTCTCCCCGGTGCTGAGCTGGAGCTCGTCCGGACCGAAGGTGATGACGTCCGCGCCGAGGCGGACGGCGCCGCTCCAGAACGAGGTACGGGTCCGCGTCGACGACTTGCGGAAGAAGACGCCGACCCGGCGGCCGTCCAGCGGCCGGTCGTCCACCTCTCCGCGGCCGAAGGCGACCGCTCGCCGGACGATGAGGGCGAGTTCTTCGGAGGACAGATCGGAGAGCGAGATGAGATTGCGCATGACGGTGTGCCGTCACCTTTCTTCCAGGGGAACGGGAAACGGGAATGGGAACGTGAACGGGAACGGGAACGGTCGGAGCGGAGCGGAACGGGAAGGGGGGGCAGGGCAAGGCGAAGGGGGGAGGGGAACGGGGGAGGGGAGCGGTCCGGCGGCTACGCGGGACCGCCGGCCATGAGCTGCGCCGCGGGCCGCGCCCCGCCGCCGTCGTCGGCGGCGTACCCGCCGGCCGCCACGAGTTCGCGTACGAGGTGCAGCACCGCGAACCGGCCGGGCCGGCCTGCGGCGCCGCCCGGCTCGGCCGGAAGCTGACGGATCAGGCCGTGCAGGAGCAGTGCGTGGACGTCCTGGGCCGCCTCGGCCGGCGGGACGCCCAGGGCGCGGGCCACCTCGTCGACCGTCCACGGGGAGTCCTGGGACACCCCCGCGGCCAGCAGGGCCTTCCCGCGCGGCCGGAGCCCCGTGACGGCCGCCGACAGCAGGTCGCCCAGCGCGCCGGTGGTACCGGAAGAGAGCGAGGCCGGCCCCTCGACCAGGGCCAGTGGCCTCTCCCGGGCCAGCACCAGCAGCTGGTCGAGTGAGTAGAGCAGCAGCCAGGAGGCGGCCGCTTCGAGGGCCTGCGGGATGCCGTCCAGCGCCTCGCAGACCTCGGCCACGGTGGCCGTGACCGAGTCGGTGAGCAGCAGGTCGGGGCGCATGTGGCTGACGTACGAGAGCATCAGCTCGACCGCCGGCCGATGTGCGCTGAGCGAGTCGCCGGGCAGCGGGCGGCCAGCCGCCGGCCCGGACTGGCAGGTCGTCGGCAGCGGCGCGAGGGGCAGCAGCCGGCCGCCGGGGAAGTGGTGCGAACGGCGGGAGGTGACCAGGACCTTGAGCCGCCGACAGGACTGCAGCAGGTGCATCAGGGCGGGGCTGGCCGCGGGCGACACCTCGTGGCCGTCCAGGACGAGCAGGGTGGCCTTGTCCCCGAAGAGCGAGGCCAGTTCCTCGTGGTTGCCGCCCTCCGCTATCAGCGAGCGGACCCAGCTGACCATCGCCGACTGCGGTCTGCCCGGCACCTGGGTCACCACGTCGTCCGGGCGGTCCATCGGCAGCCACAGCACGGGCGTCCCGCCGTGCGCGTGCACCCGCAGCGCGGCCTCCTGTGCGAGCCGGGACTTGCCCACGCCGGGCAGTCCCACGATGGTGACCAGGCGTTCCCTCTCGCTGCCGAGCAGCTCGTCCAGGGCGCGCAGTTCGGCTCCCCGACCGAACAGACTGCGCAGGGGTGAGGGCGGGAAGGCGAATTCGGCGCTGTACACGTCGCGCAGGGCCTTGCCCGTCGAGGCGCCCTCGACGGCGAGCTCCAGCGCGGCGCGGCGCGTGTCACTGAGGCGCATGGCATCGGCCAGGAGGCGGATGGTGTCCTTGCGGGGGCGCCCCACCTGGCCCCGCTCCAAATTGCGGATCGCTCGGACGCTGACCGTCGAGAGCCCGGCAAGCTGTTCCTGGGTGAGCCCGGCCGTCCCGCGGGCGCTCCGCAGCGCGGCGCCGAATTCCGCCGACGGAGCCTGACGGTTCGTCATCGATGTCTCCCTGGTCTGGATGCTTACGGGAGTACCTTCCGGGACCGCCTTCCTGATCCCTTCCCGCGGCGATACCGATTCCGGGGAAGGGAAAGGACCGGGTTCCCGCGGGCGGCAACTGCCGCTGCGCTGCCGCCGCCGACGCCGGTGACGCCCCCTGCCGGCTTCTAGGCTCGTGGACGTAGGGAGTTCCGAACGCACCGGCCGCGAGACCGCGAGACCGAGACCGCGAGACTGCGAGACCTCCTTCTCCCGTTGTCATCAATGATGTGGACGAAGCGAAGAATGAAGCCTGCAGAATTGGCGACCTGTAACCGCTCGGCGTCACTCGACGTGGTCGTCACCGGATTGCCGTCCGACGCCCACACCTGGAATCTCGTATTCATTCAGCTGATGCTCGAGGACCTCGGGCACGAGGTCGTCAACCTGGGGCCCTGTATTCCCGAGGATGAAATCGTCGAGTCCTGCGCGAAATACCAACCCGATCTGCTGGTCGTCAGTAGCGTCAACGGCCACGGGTTCAACGACGCCAGGCCGCTGATCGGCGCCCTGCGGTCCCGCCCGGAGCTGGACGGGATGCCCGTCGTCATCGGAGGCAAGCTCGGCGTCTCCGGCGACCGGCAGGAGGAGCAGGCGCAGGAACTGATGGCGGCCGGATTCGACGCCGTCTTCCAGGAGGGCGTCGAACTGGCCTCCTTCGAGGCCTTCGTCGGCTCACTGCACAGAGAGGTGGCCCGGTGACCGGCCCGCTCCGACGTACGGCCCCGCCGCCGTCCCCGTCCCCGTCCCCGTCCCCGCAGACCCGATCCCCCGCCACGGCCACGGTGCACGCGGCACGGACGTCCTTCGGACGGTACGTGGCGGACGCCCACGCCCGCGGCGTCCTCGTGGTGCAGCCGCGGATGGGGTTCTCCGACCCCACCTTGATGCGGGCGGGCCTCCGGGCCACCAAGGCGGCCGCCCCGGCCACCGTCGGCACCGTCACCATCGACAGCTACACCCGGGTGGGCGACGAGCAGTCGGCGGTGCGTGCCCTCAACGACGGCGTCCCGCTCAACGGCTACCCCATCACCTCGTTCAGCCCGCACACCTCGCGCTGGGTCCTGGACGGGGTGCGCGACGCCTCGTTCCCCGTACAGATCCGGCACGGCTCGGCACGCCCCCAGCGGATCATCGCCGCCCTGGCGGTGCTGGGCCTGGACGCCACCGAGGGCGGGCCCGTCTCGTACTGCCTACCGTACGGGCGCACCCCGCTGGTCGACTCCGTGCGCAACTGGCAGCAGAGCTGCGAGTTCCTCGCCTCGCTCCGCTCCACCGGCACCGAGCCCCACCTGGAGACCTTCGGCGGCTGCATGCTGGGCCAGCTCTGCCCGCCCGGCCTCCTCGTGGCGATCAGCGCCCTCGAAGCGCTGTTCTTCCACCGGGCGGGGCTGCGGTCGATCTCGCTGAGCTACGCCCAGCAGACCAGCCCCGAACAGGACCGGCAGGCGGTCCACGCCCTGCGCCGGCTGGCGGCCGAGATGCTGCCGGACACCGACTGGCACATCGTCCTGTACACCTACATGGGGCTGTACCCGCGCTCCCCCGAAGGGGCGCTGGAACTGCTGGAGCGGTCGGCCGAACTCGCCGTGCACACCGGCGCGGCCCGGCTGATCGTGAAGACGGTCGCGGAAGCACACCGCATCCCCACCGTCGCGGAGAACGTCCAGGCGCTGCGCGCCGCCTCGGCCGCCGCCGCCCGGGCCTCAGGTCCCGCCATCGGCGCCGCCGTCGAACCGGCGGGAGCCGCCGACAACCCGGTCTACGCAGAGGCCCGCGCCCTCGTGGACGCGGTGCTGAACCTCGACGGGGACATCGGCCAGGCGCTGCTGAAGGCCTTCGAACGCGGCTACCTGGACGTCCCCTACTGCCTGCACCCCGACAACGCGGGCCGGACCCGCAGCTACATCGACGGCTCGGGCCGGCTGACCTGGTCCGAGATCGGGTCGATGCCCCTCGCCCGCAGCAGCCGGCGCAGCGGGCGGCTCACCGCCCGGGGGCTCTACGACGCCCTGTCGTTCGTCCAGAGCCGGCACGACGACCCCGCCCTCACACCGACCCCTTCGCCGACCCGGCGCCGTCCGCTCGCCGGCCTGTCCGGCGGCACTTCCAGGAGCTAGCACCCATGACCGTGGTATCCGCCGAAACACCCGCCCCGTCCGCCCCGCCGGCCCCGTCCGCCCCGCCGGCCCCGTCCGCCCCGTCTGCCGCGCCCGTCCTCCCGGCCTCCATCGACGCGCACCTGGCCTCCGAGGAGACCCGCGCCACACTGCGCGTCCAGAGCCGCATGCTCGCCGCCACCCGCGCCTTCCTGACCGGCCGCGGCTTCCAGGAACTGCTGCCCCCGGTCATCGGGCCGGTGACCGACCCCGGCATCCGTGGCTCCAAGCAGGTGGACGTCGACTTCTACGGCCACAAGTACAAGCTGATGACCAGCGCCATCCTCTACAAGCAGGCGTCGCTGACCGCCTTCGACAAGATCTTCTACATCGCCCCCAACGTGCGGCTCGAACCCCTGGAGACCGCCGTCACCCACCGCCACCTCGCGGAGTTCCACCAGATCGACGTGGAGATCCGCGACGCCCGCCGCGAGGACGCGATGGCCGTCGCCGAAGCACTGGTCTCCCACGTCGTCGCCGAGGTCGTCCGGGACCTGCCCGCCGAGCTGGAGCTCCTCGGCCGGGACACGGACGCCCTGCGCGAGGCCGTGGACCAGGCCTTCGGCCGGGTCGACCACGCCGGGGCCACCGCCGACCTGATCGCCCTCGGGCATCCCCAGGACCCCGCCGCCGAGATCGACTGGGAGGGTGAGGAGAAGATATCCGCCGCGTCCACCCGCCCGTTCTTCGTCGTCGACTACCCCAAGGGATCCCGCGGCTTCTACGACTGCGAGCGCGCCGACGCCCCCGGCATCCTGCGCAACTTCGACCTCATCGCCCCCGAGGGCTACGGCGAACTCGCCAGCGGCAGCGAACGCGAGCACGACTACGCCACCCTCGTCACCCGCATCCGGGAGACGGGCGAGAACCCCGCCAAGTACGGCTGGTACCTGGACCTGGCCCGCCGCGGCATCCCCGCCAGCTCCGGATTCGGCATCGGACTGGAGCGCTTCACCCGGTACGTCACCGGCCGCCCCGCCGTCTGGCAGGCCAGCGCCTACCCGAAGCTCCCCGGGGTGGTCTCCGCATGAGCACCGTACTCACCGCCGCGGGCTTCCCGGAGCAGCAGGTCCGCCACCGCGCCCGGCGCGGAGCCGAGGCGGCCTTCCCGGACCCTTCCGGCTACGGCAGCGGCATGCTGGGCTCCGCACCGGCCGGCCGCGACCCGCACGACCTGCTGGAGAACGCCCGCATCGTGCCGCCCGTCTTCATGCCAGACCGGCTGAAGAAGCTCATCGACCTGGCACGCGAGCCCCTGTACACGGACGTCGACCTCACCACCCGGATCGGCGGCTTCACCTCCCGGCTGCCGCTGTACGTGTCGGCGTTCGGCTCCACCCAGGTCGCCAGCCACGACCTCGGCGAGGCCGCCGGCCGACAGGCCGGGGCCCTCGGCATCCCCATGGTGATCGGCGAGAACGTCGTCCCCGTCAACGGCTACCGCGCCGCCGCCGACACCCAGGCCTCCCCGCTCCTGGGCCGGATCGCCGCCTACACGGCAGCCGCGGACGACGAGCACGGCGGCGTCACCGTCCAACAGTCCACCGAAGACGCCGACGCCGAGGTGTGGAACCTCCTCTACAGCGACCCCGTCTCGGAACCCCTCCTGGCGACCGGCCGCCTCGCCTTCGAACTCAAGGTCGGCCAGGGCGCGAAGCCCGGTCTCGGCGGCCTCACCGTCCTCGACCGGGACGCGGCCCGCAGGCTCGACGAGCAGTACGCCACCGACGAGGTCTTCGGCGACGACGAGCGGATCCTGCGGATCAGCAGCCCCGGCACCTTCACCGACGAAATCCTGCGCCGCCAGGTCATGCTGATGCGCAACAACTTCCCCCGCGCGAAGGTGTGGGTCAAGCTGCACCCGGGCCGGGACGTCGCCGACGCAGCACGGGTCGCCTGGGCGGCCGGCGCGGACTCCGTCACCGTCGACGGCGCGGAGGCCGGCACCGCCTGGGCACCCACCGGCTTCCTCGGCCACGTCGGCCTGCCGCTCGCCGAAGCCCTGCTGCGCATCGGCCGCACCGAGCACTGCCTGCTCGCCAGCGGCCGCATGTGGGAGGGCACCCGCGCCGTCAAGGCCCTCGCCCTCGGCGCCAGGGCGGTCGGCCTCGGCCGCGCCGCACTCCTCGCCGTCGACGAGGACGGCGACGCCGGACTGCGGCGTCTCGTCGCCAGCATCGCCCTGGAGCTGCAAATGCTGACCAGTGCCGTCGGCAAGTACCGGACCGGGGACCTGTCGGCGGAGGACCTCCTGCTCCCCGCCGTACCGCCCCCGCCGCCCGTCGGCTGACCGCCCCGCTCAGCCCCGTCCCACCCCACCCCGCCCCGCCCGCCCCGCCCGCGACGCCGGTCCGGCCGCAGCGGCCCCGACGGGCCGCGCGCCCCGGTGCAGCCCCGAACTTTCGAGAATGGTGTGTCGAGATGCCCCAGCAGCAGGCCGGTCAGGCCCACCCGGTCGACATCGACGGGTACAACAGCACGGCGGTGGCCCTCCCCGAGCTTCCGCTGCACGAGTTGTTCACCGCCCGGGCGGCGAGGTCACCGCAGTCCGTCGCCCTGGTCTGCGGGGAGCGCGAGCTGACCTACGGGCAGCTGGACGGGGCGTCCGACGCGCTCGCCCGACGGCTAGTAGACGCCGGCATGCGCCCGGGGGACAGGGTCGCACTCTTCCAGGACCGCTCCTTCGCGTACGTCGTCGCCATGCTCGCGGTCCTGAAGGCGGGCGGCACCTTCGTCCCGCTGGACGCGCGCCAGCCGCAGGAGCGGCACGCCTGGATCCTGCGGGACACGCAGGCCGCCCTCCTGCTCACCGACCGCCTTCCGGGCGGGGCGGAATTCGCCGGGGAGCTGCCGGTCATCCGGGTGGGCGAGGAGACCGCCACGGAATACGAGGAGACCGCACCGCTGCGGCTGCCCGTTCCGCCCGACCAGGCGGCGTACGTGATGTACACGTCGGGGTCGAGTGGGACGCCGAAGGGTGTGGTGAACACGCACCGGAACGTGGTGGAG
>NZ_JBHWJJ010000025.1:0-79556 GCF_042732005.1 Streptomyces sp. NPDC059851
CCCTCAACCGAGACCTGCATCACCCGTCCACAACCTCCCGGGACAGAACAACTAGCGCCACCCCTCCGCTACAACCGGTGATGCTCGTGATGCGTGGTGTCACGAAGCGTGTCACCGTGGGGGAGGAGAATCCATTCGTCACGAGGAGTCGCCGTCATGGGCGGTATGCAGAACAAGCGCCAGAAGCCGGGCAAGGGCCGCGAGGAGCAGGAGCGGATGGACCGCTCGGGCCAGGACCCCACCCAGTCGGGCACCGGCCAGGAAGGCGGCCGGGGCAAGAGCCCGGAGGAACTCAGGCGCCGCCAGGAGGAGATGACGCGCCGGCGCGAGGAGGACGAGATGCGCGACGACGAGCGCTGACCGGGACGACACCGTCACGTCCACGCACGCAGGGCCCGGCCGGGGTTCGCCGTCATCACCTCGGCCGGGTCCTGTCACGTGTTCAGGCGAAGTCGGGCACGCCCTGGCTCCCGCCGGCGCCGGCGATCCAGCGCTGGACGGCCGCGTTGGCAGCGTCGTCGAGTGCCGACAGGGCCTCGATGGCGTGCAGGTCTCCGGCGAGCGGCGGGATGCCGGCCGCGGTCAGCGCCGCGTGCAGCTCAAGGCGCCGGCGGTGCACCGCGCTGAGCCTGCCGGCACGCCGCTCCTCGCGGTCCCGCACCGGGGCAGGGGCCGGGTCGGGGTCGGGCAGCGGGGGCCGGGCGGGAGGGTTCCCGTAGCCCTCGAAGTCCCGGGCCCCGGGGAAGCGGTAGGGGTCGAGCGCGTCCTGCGGTGTCGGCGCGGAGGACGAAGCTCGCCACGTGTTCATGCAAGAACCTCCTGGAATTCTGTCGCTGGTCGCAGGGGGTCAGCGCTGCTGCTGGTCCTGCAGCGCACGTGCCCCGGCGGTGATCACCTCGGCGAGCTGGTTGGCGAGTGCCACACTGCATCCGCCGAGGCGGACGAATCCGCGGCAGCCCACGGGCCCGTCGTTGGCGAGGGAAGGGAGGACCAGGCCGGCCAGCGCGAGAGCGGCCTGGAGGTTGGCCACGGCGTCCTGGCCGGCCTGGTAGGCGGTGTCCTGGAGCTGCCGGTACCGGACCCGCTCGGCGTAGGAGGGCTCGTGCATCATTTCTGCTGTCCTCTCTTCAAGGAGCGAGGGGGCAAGGGGAGGAAGAGGAGCGCTCCGTGCGTTCCTTCGCACGGGCAGTGCCGAAGAGCAGTCGTCGAGATTGAGATCAGCCCGTGACCTGTTGGTTTCGACCGTCGTTCCTGAGGTGAAAACGATCATTCTGGTGAGCCCCGGGAAAGGACCGCGTTCTCCATGCAGTTAGCGGCTGTCGCGTCTTCGTCCGCGTCTTCGCCCCCGGCGCCGGGCGCGGAGGTCCGGGACGCGGCCGTCATGCTCCGTAGTGGAACGTGGGACCTGCGGAGGGCATCCGGTTCCGGTGGCGCGGCATGGGGTTGCGGGGTGGCCGGGTGAGCGTGATCTGACGTACGAGCTGTTGGAAGCATGCGAGCGCGGCGATGGCCGGAAGCGTGGCCGCAGCCTGGGCGGCCAGCGTTCTGGGCGCCTGGGCCACGCACAGGAACGTGGCGAGTGTGGAGAACAACAAGACGATGGACCACGAATGGACGGCGCGGCGCTGGTGCAGGGCGGCCCTCAGGATGGAGAGGGAGGCGACCATCCAGGGTCCGTAGATCAGCAGTGGCCACCAACTGACCACGTCATGGGCGGTACGAGGGGCGGCGCTGTGACGAAGGGCGTCGCAGATGGCGAGGCCGCTGAACACGCTCACCACGGCGGCGATCACGGCGACGAGCACGGCGGTGAACAGGCTGCCCGTGCGCAGCAGGGTGCTGAACGGCGTCTTCGATGCGGCGTGGCGGTGCCCGCCGGAGGGCTGCGCCTGCGGCAGCGTGATGACGCTCGGTGGTCCGGCCGCCATGGCGGCGGTGCCGGCCGTGTCCGTCGTCTCGTCGAAGGCGGCGCGGTCGAAAGAATCCGTCTGCCTGGGTGCCATGGAGTCCTGGAGGAGGTAGGCGAGCTCCTCCGCCGGATCCCACGGGGTGTGGACCTGGCCCAGCCCGAGCGCCGACGGCCCCGTCGCAGCGTGCTGTTCGACGTCCGGGCCCGGCCAGAACACGCGGGTCTCCGGCTGGGGGCGGGAGCCGTTCATGTCGTGGTGACCGTATGTCTCATACACGGCAGGCCGCCCCTGCACGTTCGTCGGTGCGCGTGCCGGATGCGGTCGGCGGTGTCGACCGCCGGTTGAATTCGCTGTGGATCGCACTCATCGCGTGCAGGAAGTCCTCGAAGATCGTGGAGGAGTAGCTCAGCTCGATCTTCCTCCCGTCGTGCTGCAAGGTCGCGTGCGCGACCGGCCCCAGGCCCAAACCCGATGAACCCGGTGTGAACGTCCAGCTCCCGATCCGGGTGGCACCTGAACCGGACGCGTGGCCCTCCCCTTCCGCGTGCCGACGGAAGGCTGCTGAGTGGTTTGCTGTTGTCATAGTCCAACCAACGCTCCCGGCGCCGCAGTGGGTATGCGCCAAGCAGGTGATGATGACGCGGCGCCCGAGGGTTGACCCGTCCTGGTGCGGCCGTGCCGCCGGCCCGGGCCGACGCAGTACGACGTGCCTCCATCCGGGTCACGTTGCATTGCCGCAGCTCAGCAACGCGTCGGTGCAGCAATGCGGTTCATGGCGACCCGGGTCCACGGCGCGTCGGAACGCGGGGCGGGCGCACGGCGGAGTGCAACGGGTGGCTGCAATGAGGTGACAAGGCGCAACCCCGCATATGCCCCTGCGTTATTTCGAGGTGTTGCCGAGGGCTCGGCTGCGGGCCCCTGTTGATCGAAACGCCTTCCGAAAGGATCCGCTGTGGCAGACGTCTTCCTGAGGATCATGTTGATCTGCGCCGTGCTCGGGGTTTTCGGGGCGGCGTGGAGATCGTCCGGGGTGGGCGGACTGTGTCACAGGGACGCCCTCGAACTCAGGCGCCAGCAACGCTTCCGGCACGTCCTGACCCTCAATACCCATGCCGTTTGGCTCTCTCACCAGCAAGCGGCAGCAGTGGCCGAACCCGTACCGGAACTCCCCCGGGGTGCGCAGTGCGCGGCATGCGGAGCCACGTCCGGTGTCGTCGGGTGGGCCGAGCCGTAGCGGAGTGCTGCCCACCGTTCACGGGATCCGGCGGTGCCGGACCGTGCCGGTGCCCGTACCCGTGTGGGAGCGGATGATGTCGCTGATGAACCGGCGGCTCTGCTCCGGGCCGAGTGCCTGTGCCTGCAGGTGGTCGTACATGAGGTGGTACGGGTGGCGGTCGGCGGGCTTTTCCAGGTACAGGTCGCTGGTGAACCGTTCCAGGTACACGACTCCCGCGTCGGTGTCCGGGAAGGTGAGGATGGAGAACTGGCCGGAGACTCCGGGATGTGCCCCCGCCGTGTGCGGGAGGACCTGCACGGTGATGTGCGGCTGACTGCTCAAGTGGTTGACGTGTTCGAGCTGTTCACGCATGACGTCGGCGGTGCCGACGCTGCGGTGGAGGGCGGATTCGTCGAGGATGGTCCATAACCGGAACGGCCGGGCGGGGTGGTGGGCGCGGTGCTGGCGCCGCAGCCGTACCTCCAGGCGCGCCGCGGCCTGTTCGGCGGTGACGTGCGGGTCCGACTCCCTGATGACGGCCGCTGCATAGGCGCGCGTCTGGAGGAGGCCGGGAATCACGAGGGGCTCGTAGGAGTGAATGGAGGCTGCTTCCGTCTCCATTCCGACGTAGACGCTGTAGGGGACGTCGCCGTACGCGACCCACCAGCCCCGGCGGCCCGACTCCTTCGCCATCCGCATCAACGAGCCGACGAGCGCCCGGTCGGTGACCTCGTACAGCTCGCACAGATCGCGCACGTCCCGGGGGTTGATGGCGCGGCGTCCGGTCTCGATGAGGCTGATCTTGGACTGGGACACCAGGAGCCGGCCGGCCACCTGCTGGTGCGTCATCCCCGCGGCGTGCCGAAGCCGGCGGAGTTCGGCGCCCAGGCGGCGCCTTCTGATGGTGGGGCTTCCGTTCGCCGCCATGGGCGGTCTACCTCCAACTCCAAGATTTCACGCAGGAATGCACAATCCAGGGCCGAAGCGGCAAAAGCATTCTGCATAGCCGGACCGACGCGGAGTGAACACCGACGGCGAAGATCACCTATCCGGCTCAAAGTGCACTGCTGGAAGCGCCTGCCCCGTGCTATGCAGCGTCAGTGGCGCGGCAACCCCCCAGCGCGCTCACGGCAAACCGGCTCCGCGTACACCCCCCGGTGACACCCCAACGAACCGTCACCGCACCGGACACGGCCGGTACAGGATGCGCCGGAGCCAGCGGGTGCGGGCGTTGCGGGCGTCCCGGCTGAGGGCGGCCTGCGGGGCGGGCGCGTCGAAGCCGTGGAACGCGCCGGGCCACACGTGGAGTTCGGCCTGGCCGCCCGCCCGCCACGGGGCGGTGGCGTACGCCACGTCCTCGTCCCGGAGGGTCTCGGCCGACCCGATCTCGATGTGGGCCGGCGGCAGGCGGGACAGGTCGGTGGCACGGGCGGGAGCCGCGTAGGGAGGCAGGTCGGCGGCAGCGTACCGCTCGCCGAGGAGCGCCTGCCAGGCGGTGGCGTCGGAGGTCCGGTCCCAGGTGTCGATGCAGGCCATCCGGTGGCTGAGACCGTGTCGTTGCGGTCGTCGAGCACCGGGCACAGGAGCAGCCGACCGATCGGTGCCGGCCCGCCGCGGTCACGGGTGAGCAGGGCGAGTGCCGCGGCGAGGCCGCCGCCGGCGCTCTTGCCGCCGACGACGATGCGGTCCGCGTCGACGCCCGGTTCCGCAGCGTGCTCGGCCACCCGGAGGAGCCCGGCGTAGCAGTCCCGCAGTCCTCCACCGGGCAGGGGTACTGCGTTTGCGGTGCGAGCCGGTACTCGACGGAGACGACGACCAACTCCGGCGTGAGGAACCACTCGCGGAGCGATCGGCGGAGGACCGACCAGGCATTGCCCGTGATCATGCCGCCGTCGTGCATCCAGTACGGCAGCGGCAGGGGACGGGCGGTCCCGGCCGGCCGCGCGCGCTCACGAGCGTGACCTCCGGCCCGTCCGGCGCCCCCGGCACACGCAGCTCATCCCCTGCGAACCGGCCGTCGGCCCGAAGATCCCGCGCCGTCGGCCCGGGCCTGGCCGCGGCATCCCGCTGTTGCCGTTCCGCGAGGTTCTCCGGGGTGAACGGCGCCCTCGCCCCGGTGCTCGAAGCCGCCAGTGCGGCAGCCAGTTCGGGGTCGACGGGGGAGCGTCCCGGGCGGCGCCATCCATGGACGGTAGTCAACCGCCCGGCCCCGCAAGGGCGGGGCGCCGGTCAGCCAGGGGATTCCTGGAGGTGGGCGGCGTTCAGGGTGAGGTTTCGTAAGGCGGCGGTCGGGGTGGACGCGCCGTTGACGCCCGCGGGGAAGGTGTCGCAGCGCCGCCGCCCTGCCGCGGAGCGGCTCGGTACGTACACAGCGTGTTCCGGGCCGTGCGGACGGGGTGGTGGGGTGCGACACGGCCCGCACGTCACCCGGGGGCGCACCGTCCGAGCTGTGCGCCCGGCGGAACCGAGCCATGATGGCGGAAAGGGAAGGGCACCCGCGGGCCTGTTCGCGGGCGCCCCGATCGAAAAGCGACGGCACGTTCCGGCGGGAGGTGGCGCGTGCACCTGGACGAGTCCCAGAGGGCCTGGGCCACGATCATCACCGTTGTCAGCGTCATCCTCGCGGATCTCGCGGCGATCATCCTGATGAACACCCTCGGCCGCTGACCAGGCACCCATCGGTGGCCGGAGCCCGGGGCCCCCGGATGCACCGGCGGTGGCCGAGAACGGCCGCACACCGCCCGCGAGGCCCTTGAACCGGTGATGGCCGGCAACGGCCGCACACCGCCCGCGCCGCCTGGCCGGGCGCCGGGGACCGCTCCACCAGGGGCGCCGCCCCCGAGGTCGGGATCGACCATGCCGACGACGACCCGGGCCAGTGCCGGGGGACGCGCCAGCAGTGGAGCCCGGCTCCCGACTGGACCTCCCCGGTCCGCCTCGACACCGACAACCGGCCGGGCGGCTGCCAGATGGCGTTCGGTATCGCCGATCCCTCCGGCGCCCTCGCGGGCGTCAGCGTCACCTACACCTGGCAGGCCTGGCAGGGCGGCGACGCGGGCCAGTGCGGGAACCACGGCACCCACGTGGTGCCCGTGGCCCCCGTCCGTGCCGTCGGCAACCACATCCGGGTCGACACCGACGGGCGACCGGGCGGCTGCGACCTGACCTTCGCCGTGTCGGGCCGCACCGACGTCGGCCTCGACGTCCAGTCCTACGGCGACGACGACCTCGGCCAGTGCCCGAGCCACCTGCCGGCGGGCCAGTACCGCACGGCCTCCTCCGCCGCCCCCGTGACGGTCCGCGTGGACACCGACAAGCGTTCCGGCGGCTGCTGGCTGGCGCTGCGCCTGCGTCGCCTGGGCCGGTAGCGCAGCCCCTGATCCGGCGCACCGCATGAGGGGCCGGCGTCCCCCTGAGCCGGTGCGGGCCGTGCGGTGCGCCGGTTCAGCTCCCGGCGTCGTACCGGGTCGCCACGTGCGCCGCCCGGCCCATCTCGTCGTCGTAGTACCCCTCGTTGCGCACCCTGGTGGAGAGGCCCGCCAAGAGGCCGAGGACGAGGAAGGCCACGACCAGCACCTTGGCCCCGGTGCCCAGCACCAGCGGCCGGGTGGCGGACCCCGCCGCCCGGGCGCCCGGAACCGGGGTCCGCGCCGGCGGCGGCGCGCCGTACCCGGGGCCTCGGGACGGCGCGTCGCCGAACAGCCGCTTGGGATAGGCCGAGGTCAACATCATCACGTACGCGAGGGTCCGCATCCGGAACCGGAGCACGGCGGCGGACGCCTCGAACACCGCCTGCGGCATCCGGCCCAGCACGAGCGTGATCAGCCAGAACACCCAGCAAATGGCGGCCCAGCCGTACTGCAGGAGGGTGCTCACGAACACGGCGGGGATCATCAGGATCAAGCGGAACAGTACGGCCAGCCGGTTCAGCTCGCCGGGCCGCAGCTCGATCTGCGCCGGGTAGCCGGGCGCGGCGAACGCGAACGGCGGGTACTGGTCGACCAGCAGCATCGAGCTGGTCGTGACCCGGGTCGCGTACGCGAGGTAGTCGCCGAGGAAGCGGGCGATGCCCTCCGGTAGCCGCCCCTGGACCAGGGCTGCGAACCAGCCCACGATCGTCACGAAGAAGGCCGCGATGCCGAGCACGGCCACCACGATCATCTGCGGGACCAGCAGCAGCCACCGCAGCAGCACGGTCCAGCGCCGCTGCCGGCCCGGCGCCGGCACGTCGAGCTCCGGCAGGTGTTCGCCTTCCGGCAGCCCGTGCTCGGCGGCGGGCGGGCGGGGGGTCCAGCCTGTGGTCATGGGTGCCTGCTTACGGTGGCGGTGGGCAGGGACGGGAACACCACCCGCGGTACCCGTTCGGGAACCTCCCGGGGTTCCGCGCGTAGGCGAAGACATACGTACCTCGCCGTGCCTGCCGGTCAAAGCACCTGAACGCCAAGTTGGCCCGGCCGGAGGCATCCGCCGGTCCGGCCGGGCACCGTGCGCTCAGCGCCGCGTGAAGACCACTTCCGGGTCGGCGGGCGTCGGCCCGTCCAGCCGGGGCGCCGGCAGCCCCTTCAGGTGCCGGTCGAAGAAGTCGCCCACGTAGGTGCGGGTGATCTGCTGGGCGCGGGTCCCCGACAGCGGGGTCTCGGGGTGCGCGTATCCGGCTTGGTCACCGAGGACGGGCCAGTCCGTGAACCCCGGATGTCCCCTGCCGCTGATGGTCAGCCACCTCTTCCAGCCGTCCATCCGTGGCCAGGCCTCCTCCCAGCTGTTGTCCTCGAAGTCCGGCGGCAGCAGGGCCGGGTCGCCGCCGAGCAGCAGGAAGGGGCGTCCGCCCAGCCCGCCGGCGGGGAGCGGGGTGAAGAACGTCCCGTCCATGTTCACCCCGGCGTCCACGCGGGGGTCCGCGGCCATGGCCGCCGCCGCGGACGCCCCGCCGATGGAGTGGCCCGCCATGCCGGTGCGCCGGGTGTCGATCAGCCGGGAGTACCGCCAGGCGGGGCGCTCCCCGGTGAGCCGGTCCAGCAGGAAGGCGACGTCGAGGGCCCGGGCGTCGGACACCCTCCCCAACGACCGGTCGGGGAAGACCAGCTCGCAGGCCCGGCAGCCGAGTACCCGGCCGCCCGGGAAGGCGGTGCCGTCCGATTCGTACGCGTGGTCCACCGCGGCGACCACGTGGCCGCGGGAGGCGAGGTCTTCCGCGAGCGTGCTCAGCGAGGCGCGTGGCAGTGTGAATCCGGGGGAGAGGATGACCAGCGGGTACGGCCCGTGCGCGGATCGCGGTAGGGCACCGGCGCGGGCGTGGGTACGAACCGCCGCGAGCTGCTCGGCGGTCGCGTACCGGCCGAGTTCGCCCCGGTCGGCGAGGAGTGCCTGCGCCTCTGCGACGGTCATGTAGTCGGCGGGCCTCCCGGTGCCCGCGACCGCGGGGTAGTAGAGCGACAGCAGCAGCTCGCGGTGGGCGGACGGCACCCACGGGTCCTTCCGGGCCCGGTCGACCAGGTGCAGGGTGTCCCGTCCCACGGCTAACGGACCGGTGGGGTGCGGAAGTTCCAGCCTTCCACTGCTCTGTGCGGACGGTGCCGGGCCGACGGGGGCGGCCGCGGGTGCGGCGACCGCCGCGGGCGCGCCCGCCAGCAGCAGCCCTGCCGTGGTTGCGGCAAGCACGCGGATGATCTTCTTCAGGCCCGCACCGTACCGTACATGAGGGTAGGCTAACCTAACCCAACTACTTTTCCCGCGTCGTGAGCGGCAGGGCGCACGGGCGGCGGCGGTGTCGTCCAGCAGGGCGGCGCGCCCTGCGCCGTGTCGCCCGCCCCCGGTGAGTGGAGCAGCGCCCGGCGTACCCGGCCCAGCACTCACGACGCCCGGGATCGGCATCGATGTCAGAGCCCGTTGCTAGCGTGCCGTGCGTCCGGTCGAGAAGATCACGAGAGGACGGCACCGGTGCAGGAAGTGACGCGCCACCAGATCAGTGCGGAGCGCATCTCCGAGGCGCTCGAGGACATCAACCGGCGGGCCCGCGGCCGCTGGCACGGGATGCGCTGGGACAACCCGACCCCGCGGAGGATCGAGGAGATGCGTGACGAGCTCCTCGACTACGTGGCCGCCCGCACCGTGGAGAGCCCCGCCCTGGACGGGCCGTCGCGTACGGCGCTGCGCACCGCGGCCGAGTGCGGCCTCGGAGTGCTGAGCCTCGGCTGCTTCCCGGAAGGCGACCAGGAGATCCGCTTCCCGCTCATCGGCGAGGAGCTCAACAGCGATGACATCGACTTCGGCGACGTGATCGCGTACACCCCCGGAGTGGAGGCGCCGACGGCCCGGACCTGGCTCGACACCTTCGCGATATGCCTCGTCAGCGGATTGACCCGGGACCGGCAGCGGGTCGTCGGCCTGCTCCTGCGCCACGACTACGCCCCCACGATCCACGACGGCCTGCCGTACTCGCGCCTGACCTCGGCCTCGGCCCCGGCGGACCTCGCTGCCATGGACGCCCTGTGCGGCTACCTGACCCCCTCGCGCGGGCACCTGCCCCGGGACCGGCCCCGGGTGCCCCTGTGCAAGCCCGGCGCCGGCGAGCGGGCGGAAGCCGCCGCCCGGCTGGATGCGGCCGGCCCCCTGACGCCGGACCAGCGCCTCCTGCGCGTACTCCTCGACGACGACCGGCACGCCTTCGAGCGGGCCCTCGCGGCCCGGCTCGTCGAGTACCGGGAGGGCGCGGGACCGGATCCCGCACCCCGGACGCTGCTGCCGCTCGACACGCTCGCCCTGGCCGCCCTCGCGGTCCAGGTGCACGGGTGGGAGTTGGGAATCCGCTCCCCGTACCTGCCGCCCGACCTGCTGGGGTC
Source organism: Streptomyces sp. NPDC059851 (assembly GCF_042732005.1). Taxonomy (NCBI): domain Bacteria; kingdom Bacillati; phylum Actinomycetota; class Actinomycetes; order Kitasatosporales; family Streptomycetaceae; genus Streptomyces; species Streptomyces sp. NPDC059851. The sequence goes on from NZ_JBHWJJ010000025.1 coordinate 9,966, forward strand.
TGCGGTGGCGCCGTAGCGGGAGGCCGGGGCGGGGCCGGCGGGCGACCCGGGCCTGCCGGGTGGGGGAGCGGCGCCCGCCGCGGTGTCAGACGGGGCCCTGCGGGGCGATCGCGAGGAGGGCGACGTCGTCGTGGAGGTTACGGGTGTGGCGGGGGGAGGTCGGCGTTGAGGAAGTTGGCCACCTCCGCCGGTCCCGGGGCCGGACGGCCCGCGAAGCGGTGGTGGAGCCGGTCCAACAGCGGATAGAAGTCGCCGTTGTGGTCGCGGGCCTCCACCAGCCCGTCCGTGACCAGGACCAGGACGTCGCCCCGGGTGAACCGGTGGCTCCACACCACCGGCCCGTCGGCCGCGGCCAGGCCGCCCAGGCCGAGCGGCAGCGCCGGCGGTCCCTCCAGCACGCGCACCTCGCCGCGCGAGATCAGCACCGGCTCGACGTGCCCGTGGTTGGTGAACGTGACCTGTTGGGCCAGGCTGTCGTACTCGACCAGCACCGCCGTGGCGAAGAGTTCCTCGTCCGGGATCTCCTCGGCCTCCCGGGCCAGCCGGCGCTCCAGCCGGGCCGCGACCGCCGCCAGGTCCTCCGCCTCGTACGCGGCCTCGCGGAAGCTCCCGAGGATCGCCGCGACCGTCCGGACCGCCTGGAGGCCCTTGCCGCGGACGTCGCCGATGATGGCGCGTTCCTCGGCATGCGTGGCCCGGCTGTCGAAGAGGTCGCCACCCACCATGGTCCCCGCCTCGCTCGGCCGGTACAGACCGGCTGCCAGCACGTGCCCGACCTCGTGCGGTACCGGCCGCAGCAGGGCCCGCATCAGGGCCTCGGCGACCGAGTTGGCGTGGACGAGGCTGCGTTCCTGGCGGGTCCGGTGCGCGGCGAGCGCCGTTGCGAGGACGCCGACGACGGCGGTGGCGATGTCCGCCGCGACGTGGTGGGTCTCCCCCAAGTGGTCGGCGCCGGCCGCGAGGAAGCCCTCCAGGAGGATCGCGAACACCGTGAACACCGCCACCACGACGGGCCCGAAGGCGTACGAGGCGATCGCGGGCAGGGCGACGAGGAACAGGCTGACCGCCCACTCCTTCTTGATCGTGACCTCCAGGAAGAGGACGAGCCCCACGTAGACGAACGGCAGCCACAGCATCCACGGAGGTGGCGCGGGCGGTGCGAAGCCGTCCTGGTCCGCGCCGACCGTGAGGGGTCCGCCCCGGGGCCGGCGCCTCACCGTCCGCCCCCGGACGCAGTCCGCACCGCCGCCCACCGCCGGGACCTGGGCACACGAGCCTCCTGACACGAGCCTGCCGACGGTCACAGCCTGAGGAGGGGGGCGGGCCGAACCGACCAGTACGCCGAACGCGGCATGTTGCCGACCGCCGGCCGGCCCTGCCCCTTCACCCCGCACCCGGATCGCGGTCCCGGCGGACACGGCCGTTCGCGGCTCCCGGGGCGACGCCCGTCAGGAGGGCTTGACGGCCGAATAGGCCGTGACGGTCGCCTTGCCGTCGCACAGGGCGAAGACACCGTCGTCGAGGGCGATCTGGTGCGCGCCCGCGCCCGGCACCCCGATGACCAGGGTGGGGAACGAGGCGGGTGCCGCCCCGGACACGCAGTAGCCGTCCGCCTCGCCCTGCACGTTGACGAAGGTGAGCTTCGTCCAGGCCCGGGCGCCCGGCGCCAGCGACACCACGCCGGCCGACCCGCTGTGGGTGGTCGCGAGCGGCACGTTCTTGTCGGGCGACCCGTTGCCCGCACCGGCGACCGTGGGGAAGCCCTGGACCGTACAGGTGCTCTTCGAGGTGTTGGTGACGGTGATGACGGCGGCGCCGGTGCCGGTACCCTGCGGCCGGACCGCGGCCTGGCGGGCCTCCGTGACCTTGACCTCCTTGACCGTGCAGGGCTTCGCTCCGCCGCCGGTCGCGGTGGGGGAGCCGGAGGCGGTGGGGGAGCCCGGGGCGGTGGGCGTCGCCGATCCCGAGCCACCGGACCCGCCCGCGGTCGCCCCCGGAGCCTGGGATTGAGCGGACTGCGAGGGCCCGGCGGGCTGTGCGTCGTCCTCCCCGGACGGCGTACAGCCCGCCACGAGGGCGGTGGTCGCCACTGCCGCCACCAGCGCGGCCACGGTCTGCCGGACACCTGCTGCGTACTGCACGGGATACCTCCTGGAGCCCACGACCGGGCCCACGGCGGCCCGTACGCCCACGGACACACCACCGCACCGCTCCGGAGTTCCCGCCGCCACACTGTTGTGTTCCTCCCGTGACACCTTCATGACCTGGTGACCTGGTGACCTGGTGACCTGGTGACCTGGTGACCTGGTGACCTGCGCGAGGGCGACGGACCGCCGACCGCAAGACGGCACATCGCGTCAGAGACGCGGGCGATTCCGGTCATACCGTTCCGTTGTGGAGGACGGGTCGACCGTGCTGGTCCAGAGTGGGAAACGCGCCGGGGTGTGGACGAAAGTCCGTCACCTGTGCGGAATGTGACGGCGGAAAAGGCGGGAAATGCGTCCTTGTGCGCGCCCGCCGGACCCTCCTAGGTTGGGGCGCATGAAGAAACTCGAAGGAATTCGGAAGGCCGCGGTCGTCGTTTCCGTGGCGGTCGGCTCGGTCCTCGCGCTGGCAGGGAATTCGACCGCCGCCACCGTGGCGCAGCCCAGCCCCCTTCCCGGGGTGTCGATCGAGGCGGGGCCTGTGCGGGCCCTGGGCGGGGTCGTGGAGGATCCCCTGGCTGCGGGCGGCTCCACCCAGTGCGACAGCTTCGTCAACCACGGTAAGAAGTGGACGGCGAACTGCAAGGTCATCCGGGGGCAGGCCGCCGCGTGGACCGAATGCTCGGACGGTACGGAGATCAAGGGGCCCTTCGTCGGGGTCGGCTATTGGAAATTCGGTGGCGACTGCAGTGGGCACGGCACCGTGAAGCGCTGGAAAGTCCTCACCAAGTAGACGGGCCGGAATTACGTCCGAATGGTGCTGACCCCCGACCGGTCCCGGCCGGGGGTCGTGCCCGTGTTTTCGGCAATTCCGTCAGGCCCGGACGGCCGACACCGCGGGGGTGCGGACTTCACCGCTCGTCGGGCCGGCCGCTGCGGTCGTGGCCGGGAGCCCGCGCTCCAGGGCGTCGAGCGCGGCACGGGCCTCGCCGATGCGCCTGCGGATCTCTTCGAGGTCAGCGGGTTGCCCGTCCGTGGCAGCCGCCGCGGGAGTGGTTCCGGCGGTTCCGGCGGTTCCGGCCTCCACCTGGCGTGCTTCCTCCAAGGAGTTGATGACCACGCCGATGAGGAGGTTGACCAGGACGAAGGAGCCGAGGAGGACGTACGAGGCGAAGTAGAGGATCGTCCAACGGGAGACCTCCAGCCCCGCCCGGACCGCATCGCCGAGGCCGTCCAGGGTGATGAGCAGAGACAGCGTGAGAGCGGCGCGGCCCAGTGAGCCGAAGTGCTCCGGGTCGTCGTCGGCCAGGAAGACCCATCCGACCATGGCGTACACGTACAGCAGGAGGGTGCCGACGAGCAGGAAGCTCAGCGTGCCCGGCAGGCTCTTGCCGATGGCGACGACCACGATGCGGACCTGGGGCAGGAACCGGGCCGCGCGCAGCACCCGGGCCAGGCGCAGCAGCCGGAGCACCGTGGCGTTCTCACGGGCGAAGGGGGTGAGGGCGAGGACGATCACGGCCAGGTCGAAGACGTTCCACGGATCGCGGAAGAAGTGCCGGGGCCGGTCGGCGTGTGCGGCGGCGCGCAGGAGGATCTCGACCGTGAAGGCGGCCAGGAACAGGTGCTCGGCGAGCTTGAGGCCGTCGTGCCAGTCCCGCACGACACCGTCGTAGGTCTCGATGCCCATGAGCGCGGCGTTGCCGACGATGAGGCAGAACACGGTGGTGGTGAAGGCGGCCGAGTCGACGATCCGCCGGCTGCGGGCGGCCAGGGCGCGGCGTGACGGGCCGGACCGGTGTGGCATCGAGGAGGTCCTCATCCTTGTGGAGCCTGATGGTGCATCAATTCGAGTGGATCTTAAAGGGGAATCCACCCCGACCTTCCCGGCCCCACCCCGACGGCCCCGGCCCGCCAATTTCCGTCGGCGGTCAGCCGCGCCTCTCGATGGGCCCGCTCGCCCGGTCGGCATCCGGTTCGTCGCCGGCAACGGTCGCGAGGACGTCGTGTACCGCTGTCGGCCCCCTCCTGCATGATCGGTCCATGGACGAGGACCGGATCGAAGACGTGGGGGACAGCGGGCTGCGCGAGATACCCCGGCGGTACCTAGCGGCCGAGGACGCAGCGCGTTGGGTCGCCCTGCTGCGGCCCAGCGTTCGACTGGCGGCCGAGGCCGAGTTGTGGGACGCGGCGGACATGCAGACGGCCGCACGCCTGGGCGGGCTGCCCCGGCTGCCCGACGGGACGCAATGGCCCACCGGTCCCGAGGGCGTCCGGCTGGCGTTCGTGGCGGCGGTGGACTGCGGGTCCCTCCCGGCGGGGGCGCTCGACGTGCCCCTGCCCGCAGAGGGTGTGCTCGCCTTCTTCGCTTCCACGCCGCTGGGCGAGGGCCCCCAGGGCCGGTACCGGGCCGGGGAGACGGGCCCCACGCCCGGTCGGGTCGTCCACGTCCCCGCGGACACGCCCGGTAGCGTGCGCACCGCCCCGCCGGGTGTCCCGGTCTTCCCCTCCGTCCGGCTGATCGCCCAGCGGGAAGTGGTCGCACCGTTCCCGGACCACCCGCGGGTACGGGACGCGTTCGCCGCCCACACCTGGGAGGGCCCCTATGCCCACCCCCTGTACGAGTACGACTTCCTCGACGAACTCGCCGAGTACGGGCACCGCTTCGAGCACCGGGTCGGCGGGTACCCGGTGTGTGCCGGCGACGTCGAGTACGAGGCCGCTGCCCACCGCGCCGGAAGTACGGCACGGGTCGAGCCGCGGACGGCCGGTCCACGGGAGACCGCGCGGGCGCTGGAGTGGACGCTGCTGGCACAGTTCCGATGCGACCCGGCCGAGGGGGTGCTGGGGTGCGACCCGCTGGAGGAGCCGGCCCCGCCGGGCGACCGGCGGCCCGGCACCCTGGTCTGGGTGATCCGCCGAGAGGACCTGGCACGGGGCCGCTTCGACGACGCCGTCCTCCTGAGGCAGTTCTGAGCCGTCGGCGTCGGCGTGGGCGTCCACATCGGCGTCGGCATGGGCGTGGCCCGAGCGTGGCGTGGGTGGGGGAGGAGCAGGGCGGGGCCATCGCCCGCCAGGGCGGCTGTCAGTGGGCCCGCCTACGCTCTTCCCCGGTCCCGCACTCGTCCGGCGGGCCTCGAAGGAGAGCACCACCGTGCACACCGCCCCGCCCGCGCCCCACGCCGTCCCCGTCGAGGGCTGCGCGCCCTTCGGCCGGCGCTTCGCGCTCGTCGACCGGGTGGGGCACCTCCTCCGCCCGCCGGACCTCGCTGCCGTCGGACCGTTCCACGAAGACGGCCGTGGCGGGCTCGCGGCCCCCGCCGCGGACCTCGCCGGCAGATGGGGCTACCTGGACGGGCGGGGCCGCTGGCTCGCCGACCCCGCCCTGGAGCACACCACCGACTTCGACGGCGCGGGCCTCTCCCGGTTCCTGGCCGGCGGGAAGTGGGGGTACGCCGACACCTCGGGGGCCGCGGTCGTCTCCGCCCGCTTCGAGCAAGCCGGACCGTTCCGGCACGGGCTGGCGGTCGTCCGTACGGAGACCGGCGTCGGGTACGTCGACCCGACCGGCACCGTCGTGATCGGCGGAGCCTACCTGCAGGCCGGGCAGTTCGGGCCGAACGGTCTCGGCGCCGTCCGGCTGGCGGACGGCCGCTGCGGCTACGTCGACCGGGCGGGGCACCTCGTCATCGCCGCCCGCTTCGACGGGGCCCGCCCGTTCCACGCGGAGGGCACCGCGCCCGCACTGCTCGGCGAGAAGTGGGGGCTGATCGACACCACGGGGGAGTGGGTCGTCGAGCCGCGCTTCAGCCTGTTCGACGCATTCGACGACAACGGGCTCGCGTACGTCATCGGCGGCGACACCGGCAACACGTTCGCCGGATTCGTGAACCCCCGGGGCGAGGTGGTCATCCGGCGCGAGGGGGAGATGGACGACGGACTGAGCTGCGGCCTGCTGAGGGTCGGCGACGACTACGTACGCGGCTTCCGTGACGCCACCGGCGCGTGGGCGATCGCGGACGAGTACGAATGGACCGACCGTTTCGACGCCGGCGGCGCGGCCGTGGCCCGGATGCTGGACCCCCGGGCGTGGGGCGTGCTGCGCGCGGACGGCTCGTTCACCCCCACCGCGCACCGGGAACCGCTCATCGACTCCGAGCGCTGGATCATCGGCTTCGACGGCGGACACGGCCTCGCCCCCTTCCTCACCGACGAGGGGGACGTCGTCCACGTGGGCCGTGACGGCCGCGACGTGTGCCGCGTCGAGGTCTCCGCCGCGGACGGCGGCACCGTCACCCTGCGGGACGCGGCGGGCGGGGCCGTCTGGCAGGGCATCGCCGCCCAAGGCACCTTCGAACGGCACGTGCCCTTCCTCACCGGAGACCCCCGGACGTACATCGACCACACCGAGGCCTGGGACGGCGACATCGCCGCGGTCGTGCAGGAACTGCTGGACATGCCGGCCCGCGCCTTCTACCCCTGCTCACTGATCTTCGACCGCAACGAGGACCCGTACGACCTCTCCGAGCTCGACGAGTACGACCTGGAGCGCACCGAGAACGGCGCGATGCACGTGGTCGCGAGCATCTGGCTGGCCGCCGAATGCCTCTCCGAGTACCCCTTCCTCCTGGAGAACACCCAGCACTGCTTCGACGAGATGGTCAGCACCCTGGAGCGGCGCCTGCGCGAGTGCTTCGGCGCTCCCCTCTCGGACGTGGTGAGCTGCCTCCGCGGCGGTGACGGCGAATGGTCGGCCACCTGGGAGACGGAGGACGGCCGCCACCTGGTCCTCCAGTCCTACGCCCTCGTGGGCGACGGCGACTTCGAGTTCCAGATATGGCTGGCCGTCACCGAGCCCTGACCGTGCAGGCGGTACGGCTTCGACGCCCGGGACCAGCCCTCGGCAGCCGTCGGCTACGGGGCGGTGAGCGCGTGGCTCAGGCGGCGGGCCTCGGTGACCAGCCGGGAGGACCCGGGGCGGGCGGCGACCGCCGCCACTTCGGGCGGGACCGGACCTGTCGCCCCGCAGCGCTCCGCGCAGTCGGCGGCGACGGCCAGGACCTCGCCCGCTCCCCGCAGCGAGGGCAGGAGGGCCGGCAGAACCCCGGCGAGGACGGCCCACGATGTGGCGTACGCACCTGCGGCCGCAGCAGAACGCGCCGCTTCGGCAAGCCGGTTGGGCTTGACCGTGCCGAGCGCCACCATTGCGGCGAGCTCCCTCCCGAGTAGCGGGGCGTCGAGTTCCCCCCGCATCGCCAGCACCAGCAGGGCGTCCACGGCCGGCTTCCGGCTCTCCGGGTACCGCCCGCCCAGCCCGGCCGCCACGGCGGCGTGCAGCGCGGGCCCCGCAGGCCCACCCAGCCGGGCGAGGTGGGGCAGCATCCAGGCGCCGCCGTGGTCGCCGACCGTCGCAGCCAGCGTCACGGAGGGCAGCAGCCACGCGGCCTGGGTCTCCCGGTCCTCGGGCAGCACCGACGCCCGTACGGGATGTCCTTCGTGCCAGTGGTAGCACTGGGTGAATCCCTCGTGCGGGCGGCCCAGCCAGTGGAAGGCGTCCGGGAAGTCCCGTCGTAGGACCGGCCGTTCAGCACTGGAGAAGACGACCTGCGGCACGGCGGCGCCCGCCCGCGCCCAGGCCCGGTGGGCCCGCGGGTCGGGGTGGGCGGTCCGGCGGAGCGCCGTGCCCGGCTCGCCGTCGGGGCCGAGCCAGGCGGCGAGCCGGTCACCCTCGGCGGTACCGAGGCGGGCCGCCGCTCCGGCGGCGTCCGGAGCGTCCGGATCGTCACGGCGTATGCGCAGGAGTGCCTGCCCGAAGTCGGCCGGTCCCGGCCGGATGCCCAACCGGTCGTACTGCGCGAGCCGTTCGACGAGCTCGCCCGCCGCCAGCGCACCCGTGTCCCAGGTCGGCGTGGCCAGGAGGAACGGCAGGGGGTGCTTGGACAGCAGTGCGTACCCGATCTCGCGCACGCGCGCCGTGATCACCCGCTCCAGCCCGCCCTGCCCGCACTCCTCGTGCCCGCGCTGCTCCAGCACGGACCCGGGCCCGAGGCCGTACCCCGGTACCCGCCACAGCAGCGTGGCCACGACGACGTCCAACGGGGCGAGCCGGTGTGCCTCGATCTCCTCGGGGTAGCGGTGCCCCAACGCGGCGTGCAGGGCCGTGGTGAGGGTGATGCGGTCGCGCTGCGCCTGCCGTACGAGCCCGTCGAGGGCCCGCTCGAACCCCTCCACGGTGTGGGACGCGGCGCCTGACTGGCTCTCCGTCAGCTCGACGGTCTCGGCGAGCCCGGCGGGTGCGGCGGCGAGCCGCCGCGCGGGCGGGGCGGGCGGGAGTGCGTCCTGGGCGGTGGTCCAGATCATGCCGCAAGGCTAGGGGCGCCCACTGACACCCGCCGGTGCACGTCCAGGGAGGGGACACGGGCGGACGGGCCGGGGAGAATGCGGCCCATGGATCACCTGCTGCACCTCGGCCGCACCCTCGACGAGCTGGACCCGCCCCGTTGGACGGCTCCGCCGCCCGACGCCACGCACCTCGTCCGCAAGGTGCACGCGCTGCGCTCCGTGCCGCTGGGGGAACTCCGCCCGGCGGACCTGCGCACGCTGATCTCGCAGCAGGTGGCACTGCCGTACGTGCTTCCCCTCGCCGTGCGCCTGCTCGTCGAGGAACCGCTGCTGGACGCGTACTTCTACGAAGGGGACCTGCTCCTCGCGGCAGTGGCAGCCCCGGCTTCGGCGTGGGCCGTGCTGCAGCCGCACCTCGGCGCACGGCTGCGCACGGTGATCGAGACCCTCCCCGAGCCGGCGGTCGCGGAGCTGCCCCGCGGCGCCGTCGAGGAGCTCGCCCGCTTCGTCGCCCGGACCGAAACGCCCACCTGAAACCGATATACGGACAAACCTGAAGATATATCCTCGCTCTCGATGGTGAAGGACGACGCACTCCGGGAGGCACCATGAGCGAGCAGCCGGCCGTCCTGCCCTACGCCGACCCCGCCTTCGTCGCGAACCCGTTCCCGCTGTACCGACAGCTTCGCGAGGAAGGCCCGGTGCGTCGCGCCGTCATCGCGGGCGGCGTGGAGGCCTGGCTCGTCACCCGCTACGAGGACGGGCTCGCGGCCCTCTCCGACCCCCGCCTCAGCAGCGACGTACGCGACGCCTCCGACCCCCGGCTCCTGCGGCAGCTGCCTGAAACTGAGCGCGAGTCGATGCTGAGCAACATGCTCCGCAGCGACCCGCCCGACCACACCCGCCTGCGCCGCCTGGTCTCCAAGGCGTTCACCGCCCGCAGGGTGGCCGGGATGGGGCCCCGGATCCAGGCCATCACCGACCGGCTGCTGGACGCGGTCGTCCCGAACGGCCGCGCCGATCTCGTCGCGGACTTCGCGCTGCCGCTCCCGGTCACGGTGATCAGCGAACTGCTCGGGGTGCCGGTGGACGACCGCCACGAGTTCCAGCACTGGACCGACCGCATGCTCATGCGGGGCGCCGAGCCCGTGGACCCGGCCGTGGTGAACGAGGCGTGGCGGCACATGCGGGCCTACGTCACCGGCCTCATCCGGGACAAACGCGCCCACCCCGGGGACGACCTGCTCAGCGGCCTCATCACGGCCCGTGACGAGGAGCAGCAGCTCACCGAGGACGAGCTGATCGCCATGGTGTTCCTGCTGCTCGCCGCCGGCTACGTCACCACCGTCAACCTGATCGGCGGCGGCATCGCCATGCTGCTCGCCCACCCCGACCAGCTCGACCGGCTGCGCTCCGACCCCGAGCTGCTGCCGGGCGCGGTCGAAGAGTTCCTCCGCTACGACGGCCCGGTCAGTCCCGGCATCGCCCGGTTCGCCCGCGAGGACGTGGAGATCGCGGGCGTGACCGTCCCGCGCGGCGCGACCGTACTGGTCGCCTCGGCCATCGCCGACCGTGACCCCGCCCGGTTCCCCGACCCGGACCGCCTGGACGTCACCCGCCAGGACAACGCCCACCTCGCGTTCGGGCACGGCGCCCACTACTGCCTGGGAGCGCCGCTGGCCCGGCTGGAGGGCCAGATCGCCATCGGCACGGCCCTGCGCCGCCTCCCCGGGCTGGCCCTCGCCGTGGCGCCGGGCGACATCCCCTGGCGCCCCGGCGGCCTGCGCGGCCCCGCAAGCCTCCCGGTGACCTTCAGCCCGGGCGGTTAGGAACGCGTCCTTTCCCGCTCCAGCAGTGCCGCCTCCAGCCGGGTGACGTCCTCGGCGTCCTTCCTGCGGCGGGGGCGGCCCGGAATCCAGATCGGCGTCATCTGCTTGATCTCGATCTGGGCGCGGGGGCTGATGATCCGGCACCCCACTGCCCCGATTCGGCCATCAGGGTGATCGAGCATGCCCTCCGGCCACGGCTCCCCGGCCCAGGGGCCGCCGGCGACCACGGCGCGCCCGGAACCGTCCGCGGCCAGGAGCGCGAAGCTGCTCTCCACGCCCTGCTTGCGGAAGTCGACCTGCTGGTCGGCAGGTGGCCCGGGCACGGGTTCGTGGCCGGCCCGCAGCAGGCCGTCGGTCAGGGCGTGGGCGTCCTCCGCCCGGGCGAACCAGTCGATGTCCTCGTGGTCACGCGTGACCTCGCCGAGGAAGAAGTCCATGGCCCAGCCCCCGCGTAGCCACAACTCCACACCGAGGGCCTGCGCGATCCCCACCGTCTCGCCGATCAGCTGGAGCTGCCGGGCGCTGCGTTCTTCGTCCACGGTCGAGCAGACTATGCCGCGACCCCTGGCAGGAGCAGCTCGTTTTCCGGTGGCGGGAGCGGGTCACTTCTGGGGGTCTGTCCCGGCCACCTTTGGGACGGGAGTCAACGATCGGGCCGTGCGGACAGTGACCGGCGCAGGCACTCGGTGAGCCGGGCCGCGATCCCGCCGTCGGGGTCGAGGCGGGGGTTGAAGATGGTGACGTCGAGGCCGACGGCCCGCTCGTCGGCCAGCGCCGCCCGGAGCACGGCCTCCAGCTCCGACCAGGTCAATCCCCCGGGCTGCCGGTAGTCGACGGCGGGCATGACCGCGTCGTCCAGGACATCGGCGTCGAGGTGGATCCAGTACCCGGCGGCGCCGCCGCGGGTGAGCCGGTCGACCGCACGGCGCGCCGCCGCGGCGGCTCCGACGGTACGCACCCCCTCCAGGTCGATCGCGTACAGCCCGACCGGCAGGGGCTGCATCCCGACCTCGGCCGATTCGGCGGCGTCCCGGAACCCGAACACGACCACGTCCTCGTCGCGGAGCAGCGGACCGAGCCCTTCGAGGTCGGTGAGGAGCCGAGGACCGCGGCCGGTGGCCAGGGCGAGTTCCATCGACGCCGCCTCGCCGGCCGGTTCTGCCGAGGGCTGGTAGAAATCGGTGTGGCCGTCGAGGAACAGCAGCCCGTAGCGGCCCCGGCGGCGCAGGGCCAGGAGGTTGCCGAGCAGGATGCTGCAGTCGCCGCCGAGGACCACCGGGAACCGCCCGGCGTCGAGGGCCCGGCCGACCGCATCGGCGAGCCCGACGGAGTACCGGGCGATGCCCGCCGCATTGAGGACCCCCGTCTCGGGGTCCCGCCGCGGGTCGTAGGCAGGAGCCCCGACCCGGTCGGCTCGCAGCGCCCCGGGGTGGTCCAGCAGGCCTGCGCCGAGCAGGGCCGCCGGCAGGTCCTCGACGCCGGAAGGCCGTAGGCCGAGCACGGACGGTGCCTCGATGATCGCCAGCTCCTGCACGTTCCCTTTCCCTCCGTCGTCGGGCAGCAACGGACCGGTCGGCGCTGCTCGGCCGGACGGCGCCGCCACTGCCCATGGTGGTGCACGATCCGTGCCGGGACGCCTCGGACGTGCGGCATCGGCGAAACCGGGCGCTGGCCGGACGGGCGGGCGCGCCCGTCGTCAGGGCCTCACGGTTCTGCCCGGTGGGCCCGGGCCGCGGCCGCGGCCAGCGCCTCCGCGAAGGCGGCGGTGTGCGGCGCAGGCCGGCGGCGCCGAGGAACGGCCACGCCGACGTGTCGGGCCGGGCGCGGGGGTTCGACGTCGATCACGGTGACCCCCGGTGCCGGGGCCAGCGACACCTTCGGGACCAGCGACACCCCCACCCCCGCCGCGACCAGCGTCTGGGCGAAGAAGTAGTCCGTGGTGGAGGCGGCCACCTGGAGGTCGAAACCGGCACGCTGCGCATGGCGGCGCAGGTACGCCTCGGTCTTGAGGCAGCCCAGTACCCACCGGTCCGCGGCCAGCTCCCCGAGCTCGATGCCGGCGCGCCCGGACAGGCGGTGGCCGCGCGGCAGCACGACCGAGAGCGGATCGTCCATCAGCGGGGTCCAGTCGATGCCGGGCCGTTCGGAGGGCGGGACCGGGAGGGGGCCGTCGAAGTGGTACGTGAGCGCCAGATCGGCCTCGCCGCGCCGGAGCATCGGCAGGGCTCCCTCCGGCTCGCTCTCACGCACGGTCAGCTCCACGTCCGGGTGCGCGGCCACGAACCGGGCCAGCGCCTCGGGCAGGAGGTAGCGGCCGCCACTGGTGAACGTGGCGACCGTCAGCCGGGGCCGCTCGGCGTTCAGCCGGTCGATCTGCCGGCGCACGTGGTCGAGTTCGGCCGAGATGGTCTCGCCGGCCTCCACCAGCAGCCGCCCGGCGTCGGTGAGGGTGACACCGCGGGTGCTGCGGATCGCAACCGGCCGGCCCACCGAGCGCTCCAGCACGGCGATGTGCTGGGAGACGGCCGAGGGCGTGAGCAGGAGCGCGGCCGCGGCCCGGTTGAAACTGCCGTGCTCGGCCACCGCCCGCAGGACGCGCAGCCGCTGCACATCGATCATCAGTTTTCCTTCATACGCGTTCAGCAGGAGACCAGTTCTGCTGGGGACCGTACAGCGGCAGAGTCGAGGCATGCGAAACGTATGTGTGATCGGTGGAAGCCGCTACTTCGGCAGGCACCTGGTGGAACGGCTGCGCGAGGCGGGCTCACGCGTGACGGTGGTCAACCGGGGCTCGGCTCCCGCACCGCACGGGGTCACGCACCTGGTCGCCGACCGCGACGACGAGCGGCAGCTGCGCGCCGTGCTGGGCTCCCGGACCTTCGACGCGGTCATCGACCAGGTGTGCTACGCGCCGGGGCAGGCGGCAGTCGCCCGCCGGGTCTTCGCCGGCCGGACCGGCCGCTACGTGATGACCTCGACGGTCGAGGTGTACGACCCGGCGACGCGGACACCGGCCCCGGCCCCGGCCCGCGGCGCCGGGATCCCGGTCCCCGAGGACCTCCTCGACCCGGTCGGTCGACCCGTGCCCGGCGTCCCGGCCGGCACGGACGGGGCGACGGCGTACGCGGAGGGCAAGCGGCAGGCCGAAAGCGTGCTCCTCACCGACCCGGTCTTCCCGACCGCCGTCGTGCGTACCGCCCACGTCCTGGGCGGCGGCCGGGCCGAATTCACCGGACGGCTCGCGCACTACACCGACCGGATCTCCGCCGGGGAGCCCGTCCTGGCCCACCGGCGGGCGTACCCGACCACGTTCATCCACCACCGGGAGATCGCCGAGTTCCTGCACTGGACGGCCGCGGCGTCGTTCACCGGACCGGTCAACGCCTGCTCGCACGGCGCGCTGACCGTGACCGGACTCGGCGACCTGGTGGCCGAACGGGCCGGGACGACACCGCGCTACACGCTCGTGGAGGCCGGAGCGGCCGCGTCGCCGTTCTCGTACGACCGCCACTACCCGATGGACAACGGGCGGGCGACCCGCCTGGGCTTCGCCTTCGGCCGGGTGACGGACTGGATGCCGCAGGCGGTCGACGAGGCCCTCGCCGCGCGCCCGGACGCGATCCGGGGCGGGGGTGCGCGGTGACGGTCGAACGCTTCATCGGCGGGGTGCGGGTGTCGGCGGTCGGACTCGGCGCCATGCCCCTGTCCGTGGAAGGCCGCCCCGACCGGCGGCAGGCCCTCGCCACCCTGCACGCCGCGCTGGACGCCGGCGTCACCCTCCTCGACACGGCCGACTCGTACCACTGGCATGCCGGCGAGACCGGCCACAACGAGCAGCTCATCGCACGGGCGCTGGCCGACCGCGGCCAGGACCGGGACACCGTACTGGTGGCCACCAAGGGCGGCCGCGGCCGGCCCGGCGACGGCTCGTGGACCGTGGACGCCCGTCCCGAGCACCTCCGGCGCGCCTGCGAGGCCTCGCTGCACCGGCTGGGGGTCGACACCATCGGGCTGTACCAGCTGCACAAGCCCGACCCGCAGGTGCCCTGGGCGGAATCCGTCGGCGCCCTGCGGGAACTGGCCGAGGCGGGCAAGATCCGCGCGGCCGGGATCTCCAACGTCACCGTCGGGCAGCTCGACGAGGCCCGGCTGGTCCTGGGCGACCTGCTGGTCTCCGTACAGAACCAGTACTCGCCCGCCGTCCGTGACAGCGAACCGCAGCTGCGCCGCTGCGCCGAACTCGGCATCGCCTTCCTGCCCTGGAGCCCGCTGGGCGGGATCTCGCGCAGCTCACTGGACGGCCCGTCGGGCCCGACGTCGTCCGGCACGGCCTTCCACGAGGTCGCCGCCGAACACGGGGTCAGCCCGCAGCGGGTGTGTCTGGCGTGGCTGCTGTCCCGGGCACCGGTGGTGATCCCGATCCCCGGCGCCTCCCGCCCGCACAGCGCCCGGGACTCGGCGTCCGCCGCCAGCCTGGTGCTGACGGCGGGCCAGATGGCCCGCCTGGACGCCACTGTGGAGGGCTGGAAGGCAGGGGCGAGCTGACTCCGCACCGGCCGGGCGGCCACTGCACGGCCGCCCGCCGGCTGCCGGCCGCACGAAAAGGACACGCCCCGGTCCCCGGCTGACCGCTACGGTGGGCGCATGGGCAGTTTCCACTTCTTCCTCTGATTCCCGGGACCGGGAACACACCGACCCCCGGCAGCGCACCGATCCAGCGTTCCCGCTGATCGGTCGGCCGTCACGGCGCCCGCACGCAGTGCGAGGTGCGCCAGGGTCGCACGTTCCCACGACACGTCCCAGTGCCCACAGCGGCCGGGCCCCCTCCGCCGGGGCCTGCCGGCCGCCGGCCGCCGCCACGTCAGGGAAGAAGAACATGCGCGACCGCGCCCACCACCCCTCGGTCCCCCCGACCGCGCCCGCCCGCCGATCCCAGCTCGCCGTCCGCGACCTCACCAAGGAATTCGGGCCCCGCCGCGTCCTCGACCGGGTCTCGTTCACCGTCCGCCCCGGCGAGCGGGTCGCCGTCGTCGGCGAGAACGGGTCCGGTAAGTCCACCCTCATCCGCCTCCTCGTCGGCCTCGACGCCCCCGACGCGGGAGAGGTCACACTCCACGCCCCCGGCGGGGTGGCGCACCTCGCCCAGACCTCCCCCCTGCCGCCCACGGCCACCGTCCGCGACGCCATCGACTCCGACCTCGCCGAGCTGCGCGCCCTGGAACGCGAGCTGCGCAGCGCCGAACAGACCCTCGCCGACGCCTCGACTGACGCACTCACCCACTACGGCGAACTGCTGGAGACCTTCGCCGAACGGGGTGGGTACGAGGCGGACGCGCGGGTAGCCGCCGCCCTCGACGGGCTCGGCATCGGCGGGATCGACCGCGAGCGGCCCCTCGGCACCCTCTCCGGCGGCGAACGCTCCCGGCTGGCCCTCGCCGGCGCCCTCTGCGCGGGCGCCGAACTCCTCCTCCTGGACGAGCCGACGAACCACCTGGACGCCGACGCCGTCACCTGGCTGCACCGCCGGCTCGCCACCCACCGGGGCACGGTCCTGGCCGTCACGCACGACCGCGCCTTCCTACGGGCGTACGCCACCACCATCCTGGAGGTCGACGCGGACACCCGCACCGTGCGCCGCTACGGCGACGGCTGGGACGGCTACCGGGCCGCCCGCGAGACCGAACGGCGCCGGCTCGCCCAGGAGCACCGCGAGTGGCTGGAGGAGACGGCCCGCGCCGAGGCCCTCGTCGACACGACCGGCACCCGGCTCGCGAGCACCGGCAAGGACCCCCGGCAGGGCTTCGGCAAACACCGGCGCTCCTCGGAGGCCAAACTGTCCGGCCGGGTCCGGGCCGCGCGGGCCCGACTGGAACACCTCCGCGCCCACCCGGTGTGCCCGCCCCCGGACCCCCTCCGCTTCACCGCCACCCTGAGCCCGCTCACGGACACGGCGGCGGAGACGCCGCGCCCACCGGTGATCGAGGTCGAAGGGGTGGTCGTCGGCGACCGGCTCCGGGTGCCCGTACTGCAGGTCCCGGCCGGCGGCCGCCTGCTGGTCACCGGCCCCAACGGGGCCGGCAAGACCACGCTCCTGCGCCTCCTCGCAGGCATCCGTCGCGCCGACGCCGGACACGTCCGGGTCCGGGCCAGCGTCGGCTACCTCCCGCAGGAACCGGCCCCCCTGCCCGCCGGCCCCGCAACCACCCTCCTCTCCGCGTACGCCGCCGGCCGCCCCGGCCCGGCGGACGACCACGCGGACGCACTCCTCGCCACGGGCCTCTTCCGCCCGGAAGACCTGCTGATCCCGGCCGCCGGCCTGTCGGCCGGTCAACGCCGCCGGATCGAACTGGCGCGACTGGTGTCCCGTCCCACCGACCTGCTCGTCCTGGACGAGCCGACGAACCACATCGCCCCCGCCCTCACCGACGAGTTCCAGGAGGCGCTGACCCGCTACCCCGGCGCCGTCGTCCTCGTCACCCACGACCGGGCACTGGTGGACGCCTTCCCGGGCGCCCGCCTCCACCTCGTGGCCGGCCGTCCGGCCGCTCCTCGACCGCCGCTCCACTGAACGGCCACGCGTGGGCCGCCGCGGCAGCCCACGCGTGGCGGACGGCCCGACCGGGGACGTCCTCAGAACGTCCAGCGTGTGTGGGTGTACACCCCGCTGTCGCGGCCGAAGCCGTACGCGGTGGTCGGGGCCACCGCGAACACCACCGCCTTCCCCTGACGGAAGGCGTCACCGATCCCGTGGAAGGTGCCCTCGGGCGAGGTGATGTGCGCCCCGTACTTCGCCTCGTACGCCGCGATCACCTTCTCCAGCGCCGCCGGGTCGGCGATCGGGTGCGCCCTGCCCTCCACCACCAGGTCGAGCCCTTCGGTGAGCGAGTTCCCACCGGTCGTCAGCGCGCAGTGCGTGTCATGGGCGAGGTTCTTCGCCTTCTGTTCGCCCGGGCCGGTGGAGAAGTACAGCACGCCATCGTGCCAGGCGGTGATCACGGGCGTGACGTGCAGCCTTCCGTCGGGCCGCACCGTGGAGACCCAGAAGATCTCGGCGGTCGCCAGGTGCCGCTGGGCATCGGCCCAGTCAGTGGGGGTGACGTCCTCGGCCCCCGGGCGGGGGTTGAGCGCGGAACTGTAGCGGGCGTCGAGCTCGGTCGTGGGCTGCTGTGCGGATCCGTGGGTCGGCATGGCAGTTCTCCTTCCTGTTGCCCTCCGTAACGACCGGCCGCCCGGACCGGGATCACCGGCGCGCCCGTTCGGGTCCGTCCGGACTCAGCTCGCGCCTCTGTCTTTCGGTAGAGGGGCGGATCCGCCGTGAGGTGCATGCCCTCGCCTCTTCCGGTATCGATACTGGTCAGCGTGTTGCGTACCGCTCCGTTCCGTCGCCCTGTCCCTGGTCGTCCATCCGCCGGGCCCTCCGGCCGGGCCGTCCGCGCGTCGGTGGAGACGGTCGGGGTGGTGCTCGCGGGGCTGGGCGTGTGGGTGGCGGTCGCGGGCCTGGAGCTGCTGCCCCACCCGTACGCGCCCGTGCCGGCGCTGGCGTTCGGTGCTGCGCTCTTCCCGCTGCGCCGCCGCTTCCCCGCGACCGTGCTCCTCGCCCTCGCCGCGCTGACGGGTCCGGCGTTCTGCGTCGGCCCGGTCACGGCGGCGACCGCCTACACGGTGGCGCGGCGGACGGTCGTGGCGCGGCGGCGGGCCCGGCTGCTGGCGGCCGCGGCTGCTCTGCTCGTCGTCGCCGCGGCCGTCGCCGCACCGTGGCCCGGTCCGGGGCAGGTGCCGTACGGACTCGCGCTCGGGCTGATCCTCGCCCCGACCGCCGTGATCGTCCCCGGGCTGGTCGGCACCGCCCACGGGCAGCAGCGCCGGCTCGTACGGGCCCTGCGCGAGCGCGGGGACGCGGCCGAACGGGCCCGCCGCCTCGCCGACAGCGAGGCCCGCATCCACGAACGCTCGCGCATCGCCGCCGAGATGCACGATCTGGTGGGGCACCGGCTCAGCCTCATCTCGCTGCACGCCGGCGGGCTGGAACTGGCCCTGGAGCGGGCCGACCCCGAGCTGCGCGGGGAGGCCCTCCTGGTGCGGCGGACGACCCGCGACGCGATGCGGGAGCTGCGTCAGGCCCTCGGGGTGCTCGGGCCGCTGGGCCGCGACACCGGGCCCGAGGCGCTCACCGACGCCACCGGGACCCGTGCCGACGTCGAGGCCCTGGTGGCGGAGTCCCGGGACGGCGGGATCGCCGTACGCCTCGACTGGACCGGTCCCGACCTCGACGCACGGCCCGCGCCGGTACGCCGCGCAGTGCACCGGCTGGTACGGGAGTCCCTGACCAACGTGCACCGCTACGCGAGCGCCGCCCACGTCACGGTGACGGTGGTGCACGGCGGCGCGACGGTCCGGGTCACCGTCCGCAACGGCGCCCCGCCCCCGCCCCACGTGCCCGCAGCCGACGGGGGCACCGGCCGTGGGCTCACGGGTCTACGGGAGCGGGTGGAGCTGCTGGGCGGGACGTTCGACGCCGGCCCGCTGCCGACCGGCGGTTTCCGGGTCGACGCGGTCGTACCGGCCGAAATCGGCGACGCCCCGGCCCCCGGCCGACCGGGAGCCGGACCGCTGGAAGCGGACGGGCTACCCGGCACGCACGGCACGGCCACCGAGGACGCACACGACGTCGAACACGCCGACGGGGGCGAGGACGCCAAGGACGCCGAGGACGCCGGACACGCCGGGGCAGGGGCCGCGCACGTGTTGACGCTCGCCCTCGGGCTGCTGGCGCTGAGCGTGCTGATGGCCCTCGGGACCGCCTTCGTCCACGCCACCGCGCCGCGGAAGGACTCCGCCGGACCGCGCCCGCTGCCCCGCGTCGGCATGACGTACGACGACGTCGCGGGACTGGGCGTCCTGGACAACGCCGCGGTCCGGGCGGCGGCCACCGGCCACGAGCCGCCCCGCCCCGCCGGCACGGCCGGCTGCACCTACCCGTTCAACGGCGGCACCGAGTCCCGCCCCGGCGCCCTGCGGGTCGCCCGCTACTGCTTCGACGCCACACGGCGTCTCATCGCCATCGACCGCTTCACCGTCCCGTCCGTCCGGGACGCCGCACCCTGGGAGACCCCGTGACCGAGTCCGACCGGCCCGACCGGCCCGACCGGCCCGTCCGTGTCCTGCTCGCCGACGACGAAACGATGATCCGGCACGGCGTCCGCCTGATCCTGCGGCACGCCGACGGCATCGAGGTCGTCGCCGAGGCCCGCGACGGACGGCAGGCCGTCGAGCTCGCCGCCGCACACCGACCCGACGTGGTGCTGCTGGACATCCGGATGCCGGGGTGCGACGGACTGGCCGCGATCGCCCCGCTGCTCGCCCTCGACCCCGCGCCGCGGGTGGTCATGCTGACCACCTTCGGCGACGACGACAACGTCGTCCGGGCCCTCCGGGAGGGCGCTGCCGGGTTCCTGCTGAAGGACGAAGGCCCCCAGGAGCTGATCAGCGCGGTACGTGCGGCGGCCGCCGGGGACGCCGTGCTCTCTCCCGGCGTGACCGGGGCAGTGATCTCCCGCATGCTGCGCGCCGGCGGCCCCCACGACGCCGGCGGCGCGGCCACGGACGAGCGGATCGCGCGACTCACCGGCCGGGAACGGGAGGTTCTGGCGATGCTCGGCGAGGGCCTGTCGAACCAGGACATCGCCGCGCGGCTCGGCATCGGGACCGGCACGGTGAAGACCCACGTGGGTTCCATCCTGGACAAGACCCGTTCGACCAGCCGGGTGCAGGCCGCGTTGTTGGCCCACCGGACCGGCCTGGCCGGCTGACCCGGGGGCGGAGGCCCCGTCCGCTCCTCTGCCCTTCGGTAGAGGGGAAACCGCCTGCATTGCCCTTTCGGTAGAGGGCAACTCCCGCCTACAGGGCGATGTTTGCGCAGCTCAGGGCCATGACGATGGATGCATCCCCGGCCCGCGGAACTCCTTGCGGGCCGTCGCACGCCAGGGCGGAGCATCCATGTCGCAGACGTTTCCTTCTTCCACTTCCTCCTCCTCGTCATCGTTCTCCTCCGGCACGCCCGGTACGGAGCCGGCCGCCCGCGCGTCCGGCCTGACCAAGACGTACGGGAAGGGCGAGACCCGGGTCACCGCTCTGGAGGCGGTGACCGTGGACTTCGCGCGGGGCAGGTTCACCGCCGTCATGGGCCCCTCCGGCTCCGGCAAGTCCACGCTGATGCACTGCATGGCCGGACTGGACACCGTCACCTCGGGATCGACCCGGATCGGCGGCGTCGAACTGTCCACCCTGAACGACCGGCAGCTCACCAGACTGCGGCGGGAGAAGGTCGGCTTCGTCTTCCAGGGCTTCAACCTCCTGCCCACCCTCACCGCGCTCGAAAACATCACCCTGCCCCTGCGGCTGGCCGGCCGGCAGCCCGACCCCGCATGGCTGGACACCGTCGTCGCCACCGTCGGCCTCGCGGGCCGCCTCGCCCACCGCCCCACCCAACTCTCGGGCGGCCAGCAGCAGCGCGTCGCCGTGGCCCGCGCCCTGGTCTCCCGCCCGGAGATCGTGTTCGCCGACGAGCCGACCGGCAACCTCGACTCCCGATCCGGCGCCGAGGTCCTCGGCTTCCTGCGCGACTCGGTACGGGAACTGGGCCGGACCGTGGTGATGGTCACCCACGACCCCGTCGCCGCCTCCTACGCCGACCGCGTGGTGTTCCTCGCGGACGGCCGCCTCGTGGACGAACTGCACGGGCCCACGTCCGGCGCCGTCCTGGACCGGATGCTCGCGTTCGAAGCCCAGGGCCGCGCCCACCGCTGACCGCGTACCGCCCCCGGACCGCCGGGTTCCCCTCCCGCTCCCTCCGCACCCTTTCGAAAGTCCACCATGCTGCGAACAGCCCTGCGCAACGCCCTCGCGCACAAGGCCCGCCTGACCATGACCGTCCTCGCGGTCTGCCTCGGGGTCGCGTTCATCTCCGGCTCGCTCGTCTTCGTCGACTCCACCACCGCCGCCCACCGCGCTTCCCTGTCGAAGAACCACGCCGGCACCGCGGTCACCGTGGACCCGAAGTACCCCCCGGGAACCCCCCTGGGCGAGCGCACCACCGCCCTCGACGACGCCCTCGTGGCCCGGCTGGCCGCCGTACCCGGCGTCGCCGGGGCCCGCCCGACCGTCGACGGCTCGGTCACGCTGGCCGCCAAGGACGGCTCGCCGATGCGTGCCGACAACGCGATGGGCAAACTGGCCGCCGCGTACGTCCCCGGCACCGACGGCAAAGACGGCCGCTACCCGCTGACGGCCGGCCGCGCCCCGCGCGCCGACGGCGAGGTGGCCCTGGACCGGGGCACGGCAGCGGCCGGCAGGTACTCCCTCGGCGACTCCGTCACCATGGCCACCGACGGGCCCGTGCTGCGGATGCGGCTCGTCGGCCTCGTCTCCACCGACGACACCCGGGTCACCTCCGGCGGCACCCTCGCCGTGTTCGACAAGGCCACCGCACAGCGGCTGTTCGCCCACCCGGGCGGCTACACCGGGATCGACCTGTCCGCCGTGCCCGGCACTGACCCGTCCGAACTCGCCCGGCGCATCGGTGCGCTGCTGCCGGCCGACCGGGCCGAGGCGACCACCGCGACCGCGAAGGCCGACCAGCAGCAGGTCTTCATCGACACCAAGACACGCAGCCTTGCCCGGCTGCCCATGCTCTTCGCCGCGGTATCGCTCTTCATCGGCTCGTTCCTCGTCATCAACACCTTCAGCATGCTCATCACGCGACGCTCCCGGGAGATCGCCCTGCTCCGGGCCATCGGCGCCACCCGCGGCCAGGTCGTCGGCTCCGTACTCGCCGAGGCGGCCCTCGTCGGCCTCGGCGCATCCCTACTCGGTTTCGCCCTCGGGCTCGGCGTCGCCACCGCCCTGCCCGGCCTGCTCGGTACCGGCGGCGATCTGCTGCCGCAGGGACCGCTGGTGATCGGTCCCGCCCCGGTGCTCGCCTCCCTCGCCGTCGGAGTCGGCGTCACGGTCCTCGCCGCATGGCTGCCGTCCCGCCGCGCGTCCCGCATCGCCCCCGTGGAGGCGATGCGCACCGCCGAGCAGCCGGCTCCCGCGGCGCTGTCCCGGATCCGGGGCGGGGTCGGCGCGGCCGTACTCCTCACCGGCACCGGCCTGCTGCTCTCGCTGAGCGACGCCAAGGACGCCTCGGACGGGAACCTGCGGACCGCGCTGCTCGGCTGCGGCATCCTCGTGACCGGCCTGATCCTCCTGGCCCCGCTCCTGGCGGGCCCGGTGATCCGCCTCCTCGGCCGGCTCACCTCACGCCTCGGCGCCGCCGGCGACCTCGCGAAGGACAATGCCCTGCGCGATCCCCGCCGTACCGCCACCACCGCCGTCGCCCTGATGATCAGCACCGCCCTGGTCTCCGGACTGGCCGCCATCGACCACTCCTCCAGCCGGGCCCTGGACTCCCAGGCAGCCGCCGGCCTGAGCGCCGACTACGTCATCAGCACCCGCAACACCACCACCGCCGTCGACCCGGCCGCCCTCCAGCGCCTCGCCGCCGTCCCCGGCGTCACCACCGTCTCCGCCGTCGCGGATTCGACCCTCTCCACGGGCGCGCTCGTCCGACAGGTCTCGGGCGTCGACCCGAAGACCGTGCGGGAGGTCATGGAGCTGACCTTCACCAGCGGCTCCGCGACCGACATCGGACCGGGCCGGATCGCCGTCTCCAGCAGCTTCGCCCGCGAGAACCGGATCAGCACCGGCGGCCGTATCGACGCGAGCATCGGCCCCGGTCAGGGCGACCGCGAGCGCCCCTACACCGTCGCCGGCATCTACCAGGACAACCCCACCGCCCAGGACGTCCTCGCCTGGCGCGGCGACGTCCAGCAGAACGGCCACCTGCGCGACTCCGTCCAGCGCGTCCTCGTACGCACCGAGGACGGCGCAGCCCCGGCGGACCTGGAGAAGCGGCTGCGCGGCGCGGTCGACGACAGCCCCCTGCTGAAGGTCCGGAGCCGCGCCCAACTCGTCAGGGAGCAGGCCGGAACCGCCGGCGAACTGATCACCATGGTCTTCGGGCTCCTCGCCCTCGGCGTGGTCATCTCCTCCCTCGGCATGGTCAACACACTCGTCATGTCGGTCTCCGAACGCACCCGGGAGATCGGTGTCCTGCGCGCCATCGGCATGGACCGTGCCGGCATCCGCCGCATGATCCGCCTCGAATCCCTCGCGGTCGCCGCGTACGGCACCCTGCTGGGGCTGGCCGGCGGCCTGTTCGGCGCGTGGAGGGTCAGTGGCCTGGCCAACGGAGCCATCCCCCAGTACGCCTTCACCCTCCCTTGGGGCACCCTCACCCTCGTCGTCGCCCTCTCCCTGGCCGTCGGCGCCGCCGCGGCCGCCCTCCCCGCCCGTCGGGCCGCGGCCCTGGGCCCCCTGCAAGCCGTCGCGCACGCCTGAGCACCCCGGCCCCGCCAGACCGGACGACGGCCCGGGGGTGTTCCCCGGGCCGTCGTCGGCCCGGCGGTCGATGGTGGCGGGGAGACGTCGTACGGCGGTGGCCGGGTCAGCCCAGATGGTCGGCGACCAGGGCCGCGAAGGCCTCCGGGGTGAGGACCTCCACGCCGAGCTCGGCGGCCTTGACCGCCTTCGAGCTCGGCTTGCCGCTCGCCGAAGGCGCGGCGACCAGGACGGACGTCTTGGAGTTGACGCTGCTGCCCGCGCGCCCTCCCGCCCTCTCGATGAGCGCGTTCATCTCGGACCGGCCGAACGCCTCCAGAGGGCCGGCCATCTTGCCGGTGACGACGACGACCTTCCCGTCCAGTGGCCCCGCACCCTGCGTTGCGGACGGCTCCTCGGGCTCGGTCATGTTGACCCCCGCCGCGATCAGCTTGTCGATCACCGGGGCCAGGGCGGCGACCTGCTCGACGATGACCGGCGCCTTCTCCGGGCCGATGCCCTCCACGTCCTGCATCGCCGCCGCGTCGGCCCCGCGGATCGCCTCCATCGTGCCGAAGTGCCGGGCTATGCGGCGTGACATGCTGCGACCGGTACCGAGCACGCCCAGTGCACAGAAGACGCGGCTGAGGGGCCGGGACGCGGCGGCCGTGATCTGTTCGGCGAGCTTGGCGCCCCGCTTGGCGCTGCCGGACGCGGCGGTCAGCTGGTCGACGGTGAGGGTGAAGAGGTCGGCGACATCGGTGACGGCGCCGGACTCGACGAGGGCCGCCACGTACGTCTTGCCGAGCCCGTCGATGTCGAGCATCTCGCGACCGGCGGCGTACTCGATCAGCGCCGGCAGCGCGCACGAGGTGCCCTTCGCGCAGCGCCACCGCTCCTGAGCCTTGTTGATCTCGCCGCCGCAGCGGGGGCAGGAATCGGGCAGCGGCACTTCCGCCGCACCGGCCGGGCGCAGTCGCACCACGGCCGCCTGGACGCGCGGGATGATGTCGCCGGCCTTGTAGACGGTCACGGTGTCGCCGAGGTGGAGGTCGCGGCGGCGGATGTCGGCGGGGTTGTGCAGGGTGGCCCGGGTGACGGTGGTGCCGTCGATCTCGACCGGGGCGAGGATCGCGGTCGGAGCGAGGACCCCGGTGCGGCCGACCTCCCACACCACGTCCTCCAGCACCGTCTGCCGCTCGACCGCGGGCAGCTTGAACGCGACGGCCCAGTACGGGAACCGCGTACCGAACCCGGCCGTTTCCTGTTCGGCGGTGTCGTTCAGCTTGACGACGACGCCGTCGATGCCGACCGGCAGTTCTGCCCGCACGGCAGCGATCGCGTCGACCTGCTGCTGCGCCCCGGCGAGGTCGGCGACCACGCGGAGCCCGGCGGCGGAGTCCGCGGTCGTCTGCGCTCCGGCCGCGGCCACGGCGGCCAGGGCCTCGGCGTGCGTGCAGCCGGCCGGCAGGAAGGATTCGCCGTCCAGCTCCACCGCACCGTACGCCCAGAACGTCATCCGGAGCCGGTACGGCCGGTCCTTCGCCCGCAGGGTGCCCGCCGTACCGTTGCGGGGGTTGGCGAAGACCTGCGCACCGTGGGCGGTGCGGACCTCGTTCGCCGTCTCGAACTGCTCCTGGGTGAAGGCCACCTCGCCGCGGACCTCCACGGTGGACGCCTGTGCCAGCTGCTCGGGGAGCCCGTCGATCTGGCCGATGACATGGCTGACGTCCTCGCCGTGACTGCCGTCGCCGCGGGTGATGACCTGCACCAGTCGGCCGTCGCGGTACCGGGCGGCCACGGCCGCCCCGTCGATCTTCGGCTCGACGGTGAACCCGCCCTCCGGGGCACGGCCCAACCGGCGCTGGACGGAGGCACCCCAGGCCAGCAGGCCCTCGGCGTCGAAGACGTTGTCCAGGCTCAGCAGGCGGGTGGTGTGCGCGACGTCCCCGGTCGGGGCCGCCCCGTCGGCGACGAGACCGGTGGGGGAGTCCGCGGAGACCTCGGCAGGGTTCTCCTGCTCCCAGGCGAGGACGGCCAGCCGGAGCCGGTCGTACGAGGCGTCGTCCAGGGCGCTGTCACCGTCACCGTAGTACGCCTGCGAGGCCTCGCGCAGGAGTTGGAGAGCGGCCACGTAGCCGGTGCGGTCGGACATGCGGAACAACGCCTCATCGGCGGTAAGGATCGTCATACCGCTGATCCTCTCGCGGGGGTCTGACAATGGCCTCCGGCAGCTGCGGCATCAGCAGTGGTCGAGGGCCACGGGGCGGTTCTCGTACGGGCCGTATCCCGCGAACGTGGCGGTCGCGGCGGCGGCGACCGGCCTGCAGGTCGAGCTGCTGCCGTCCCGGTAGAGCACCCGGAGGTCGTAGGCGCTGCCGCAGCCGTTGTGGACGGAGGTGTAGCGCCAGGTCTCGGACCAGGTGATGCACGTCGGCGCGATCCCGGAGGCAGGCGTGCCGGGCGTGAGGCGGAAGGTGTCCCGGGTGGTGACGGGGGCGCCGGCCCGGGGCTGCATGAGGCGGTTGGCGCCGTCCTCCCAGGTGATCGTTCCGTCGGCCCCCTTGACCAGGTACTTGTACTCGACGGGGGAGTCGGAAGGGACGACGGCCCCGGCGGCCCACTGGGGGTAGCCGTGCGCGTCGAGCGGCACCGCGCGGGCCGGATCCCACGAGCCGAGGGCCGCAACGCTGCCGACCGCGAAGACCTGGTCGCCCCACTGGGTCGTGGTCGTGACCTGGAACCGTATCGGCGAACCCGTCGGGGTGTTCGCGACGGCGGACGGCGCGGCGGGCCAGGAGAGGACCGCGGCGGCCAGTGCGGCCGCGGTGACGCCGAGGCGCCTGCTCTTCGTGCTGTGCACGGGTGTTGGTCCCTTCACGGGTGGGCGGGAAGTGAGCGCAGCCTATCGACCTCTGCAAGATCTTGCAGCAACTTGCAAAAAATCTTGATGTGTTGCTGCTGCGGGCGTTCCTCCCCGCCCCGGCCGTCCCCGCCGCCGGGGAGGGGGCAGGGGGCGGCTGCGCGGCCTGTTAGGTTGACGGCTCTTTCGTTCCTGTCGGGGTTTCGGGTGGGGGAGTGCGGTCGATGGGGCACGGGCTGGTGCGAACGGCCATGCGGGCGGTCGGTGCAGGGATCCTGGCGGTGGGCGTGACGGCCTGCGGGACGTCGACGTCCGGCGCCGCCCGGGGAGGAGGGGACGCGCCGCCCCGGACGGCAGCCGCCACCGGCACGCCGACCCCTGCCCCGAGCCCGGGCGCCGGCGTCAAGGTCGGCGGGTCCGTCGGGGGTGAGGGAACCCCGTGCCGGCTGCCCGTCTCCTTCGACCTCGTGCAGGACTGGAAGCCGAAGGCCGTCACGCATGCGGAAGACGACGCGTTCGCCGCGCTGTTCAAGCAGGGCGGGATGACCCTGGCCTGCGAGATCGACGCCAAGCCCGCCGGGAACCTCGGTTTCCTGCGGGTCTGGGTCGCCGACGAGCCGACCGGCACCGGGGGCGCCCGCAAGGTCCTGGAGTCGTTCATGACCGGCGAGAAGGCCACGGGCGCGCCCGTGTACACCGAGCTGCCGGCCGGTACGGGCGGTGCTGCACTGCCGGTGGCCGAGGCCGCGTACGAGACGGCCCCGCTCGACGAGGCCAAGAAGGAAAGGGCCTTCGCCGTCGTCACCCCGGGCGGCGCCGCCGTCGTCGTGCACCTGGGCGGGCTGGACACCGGCGAGCACGACGCGATGCTGCCGGCCTACCGGTTGGCCCAGCAGTCCCTCAAGCCGGGCCACTGAGCCGTCGCTCCGGAGCCGCCTCCCCGACACCGACCGTCCTCGAAGGCGTCGGCCTGACGCTGCGGGCGGTCCGCTCCGCTGCCGTGCTCGCCCGAGCCGTCCTCCGTACCGGCCGTCAGGCCCGGAGGCAGGACCCGTACGGCTGACCCCGCCCCAGCTCCCGTACGCCCCACGGCACGCCGGAGGGATGTGGCCCCGCCGCCACCGCAGGTGCGGTATACGTCCTCCTCGGGCGCACCGGTGCCCGCGAAGGGAGTGGTTGCCGTGGAGCGAACGACCTGCTGCGTGGTGGGGGGCGGCCCCGCCGGAATGGTGCTGGCCCTGCTGCTGGCCCGGGCCGGCGTAGAGGTGGCGGTGCTGGAGAAGCACGGCGACTTCCTGAGGGACTTCCGCGGTGACACCGTCCACCCCTCGTCCCTCGCACTGCTGGACGACATCGGCCTCGCCGAACGGTTCGCCCGGCTCCCGCAGCGCCGGGTGACCTCGGTGCAACTGCCCATCGGGCCGGACGGGTCCCTCGTCACCGTCGGGAACCTCGGTGCGCTGCACGGCAAGTACGACTACATCGCGATGGTGCCCCAGTGGGACCTGCTCGACCTCCTCGCGGACGAAGCCCGCCGGGAACCGTCCTTCCGCCTGCACATGAACACCGAGGCGACGTCCTTCCTCATCGAACGCGGACGGGTGAACGGTGTGCGCTACCGCACCGCGGACGGTGGCACCGGCGAGCTCAGGGCCACCCTGACCGTCGCCTGCGACGGCCGCGGGTCCTTCGCCAGGACGTTGCCCGAGCTCGGCCTGGAGGGCTTCCCGTGTCCCATGGACGCCTGGTGGTTCCGGCTGCCGCGCCGCGACGAGGACCCCAGCGGGCTCGTGGGAGGCGTGGGGGACCGCTTCTTCACCGCACTGATCGACCGCGGCGACTACTGGCAGTGCGCGGGCCTCATTCCCAAGGGGGCCGACGCCGCCCTGCGCGCCGAGGGACTGGAGGCCTTCATGGCCCGGTTCGGAGCCGCCGTCCCCTGGCTCGCGGACCGGGCCGACAGCCTCACGTCCTGGGACGACGTGAAGCTGCTCGACGTACGGCTCGACCGCCTGCGCCGCTGGCACCGCCCGGGGCTGCTGTGCATCGGGGACGCCGCCCACGCGATGTCACCGGTCTTCGGCATCGGCATCAACCTCGCCGTGCAGGACGCGGTGGCCGCGGCCCGCCACCTGGTGCGTCCGCTGCGCGAGGGCACCGTGGGACTCCGGGACGTGCGCCGGGTCCAGCGGCGCCGCTGGACCACCACCGTGGCCACCCAGGGCCTCCAGCGCCTCGCCCACGCCCAGGTCATCGAGCCGCTGCTGGCCGGCCGCCCCGCGTTCGGCGATCCGGAGCGCGTGAAACGGCTGACGGAGCTCGTCACCGAATCACGCTGGCTGAACCGGATCCCGGCCTACTTCGTCGCCTACGGCGCCCTGCGCGAGCGGCCCCCGCGGGAATCGCTCCGGTAAACGGGCCGTCCGCCGCGGCCGACTCCGCCCGGGCGTCAGGAGGTGCGCTTCAGGGTCCAGCTGTTGGCGTTGAAGCTGGGCACCGCGGAGTAGCGGCAGCCGCTCGAGTAGTAGCTGCTGACGATGGTCCAGCCGGCGGGCGGCCACGTCGAGGCGCAGGCGTTGACCTGGGTGCCGACCGGGTACCCGGTCAGGTCCTTGATCTGCTTGGTGTTGGGGGTGAAGCCGGAGCCGCAGCCGGCACTGTTCCACCACTGGACGTCCACCCAACCGCTGGGCGTGAGCGTGCTGGCGCACATGTTCTGGGTCGTGCCCGGCGCCGCGGAGGCAGGGGTCGCGGCGACCGCGAGGGCGGTGAACGCCATGGTGGCGAGGGCGGCGAAGCGGGTGCGGATCAAGGGGGTTTCCTTTCGGGCGCGCTGGAACCCGTCGACCGTCGACGGGCCGTGCCCAGGTGCCGCCCCCATTGCTATCCGACCCGCCCGGCCGCAGACAGTCATATTTTGGGCACAACAGTGCGACTGTTTAGGGCCGTTCATGCCGCTCCCGGCGCAGGTCACCCGCCCGACCGCCCGCCGCCGGCGTCATCGGCCCTGCCGGACGGGATCGCCGGGCCCGGACCGGGCATAGTGGTGCAGTGACCAGCGAACGCGACGACGCAAGCGGCGAACCCACCACGGACGGCACCTCCCCGCAACCGGACGGGGCCGGTGACGAGGAAGCACAGGTCATCGTCATCGGAGCCGGACCCGCCGGATCCGCCGCCGCGGCGCACCTGGCGCGCGCGGGCGTGGACGTACTGCTGCTGGAGAAGAGCGGCTTCCCCCGCGAGAAGGTGTGCGGCGACGGGCTGACCCCGCGGGGCGTACGCCAGTTGGTGCGGCTGGGCATCGACATCGACGCACCGGGCTGGATGCGGAACAAGGGCATGCGCTGGGTGTGCGAGGGCCGCGAGGTGGAGCTGGACTGGCCGCGGCTGGGCAGCCACCCGGACTTCGGGCTCACCCGCAGCCGCTACGACTTCGACCAACTGCTCGCCGCCCACGCCCGCGCCGCCGGAGCCCGCCTGCGTACCCAGGTGAAGGTGACCGCCCCGCTGTGCGACCGGGCGGGCCACATCACGGGGGTCTCGGCCACCCGCGGCGCCGGCCGGGAACCCGTGTACTACCGGGCACCGCTCGTCGTCGCGGCCGACGGCGCCTCCGCACGCACCGCGTTGGCCCTGGGACTGGAGCGGGACGCGGCCCTGCCCGTCGCGACGGCCGCCCGCCGGTACTACCGCAGCGAGGCCCGCACCCACGACCCGTACCTGGAGCTGTGGGCCGACCTGCGCTGCCCGGGCACCGAACTGGACCTGCCCGGATACGGCTGGGTGTTCCCCCTCGGCGACGGGCGCATCAACATCGGCCTCGGCGCCCTGCCCCGCCGCGGACGCCGGCCCGTGGACCTCAGGGCGGCCCTGGAGCACTGGCTGCCGCGCCTGCCCGCGACCTGGGGCGTGCACGAGGAGAGCGCCGCCTCGCCGCTGCGCAGCGCACCCCTGCCGATGGGCCTCAACCGGCGCCCCCAGTACCGGCGCGGTCTGCTCCTGGTCGGCGACAGCGCCGGCATGGTCAGCCCCTGGAGCGGCGAGGGCATCGCCCAGGCGCTGGAAGCGGCCGAGGTGGCCGCGGAGACCATCGCCCTGGCTCTGGCCCGGCCCGCCGGGGCCCGGCGGGAACACGCGCTCCAGCAGTACCCGGCGGAGCTCCGCCGCCGCTGGGGCCGCTACTACCGTCTGGGCGCCCTCGCCGGAGACCTCGTCCTCGGCCGCTACGGCTACCGGCCCTTGCTCCACCCGCGCGTCATGGCCTCGCCACCGCTCCTGCGCACCCTGGCCCGCCTCCTCACCCACGTCGCCGACGAGCCTGCCCAGGACGGCATCGACGCCGTCGTCCACACCCTCCTGCGCGCCGTCCCCGCACCGCGGCGCTGAGACGCCCGCCCCGGGATCCTCCGGGGGATGACCCTCCCCGGGGCCCCGGCGCACCGACCGCTGCCCGCCGCGCCGGGACACCGTGGTCACGTGCGGAACTCCGGTGCTGGCGCCCCGCGCAGGGGCGGCCGGACGGGGCCCGGCGGGGCGGGGCCGCGTCCCCGGCTTAGGCTGGTCGGGGGAGCTGATCCGGATGACGCCGCGTGCCGGAAGGGACGCCCTGATGGACGAGTACCCGCTGATCGAGGACCACGGCCTGATAGGCGACCTGCAGACCGCGGCCCTGGTGACCGCCGACGGATCGGTCGACTGGTTCTGCTGCCCGCGCTTCGACTCGCCCAGCGTCTTCGGCGCCCTGCTGGACCATGACAAGGGCGGGCACTGCACGGTCCGCCCCGCGCACACGACGTACGCGACCAAGCAGTTGTACCTTCCCGACACCGCGGTCCTGGTGACCCGGTTCATGACCGAGGCCGGCGCCGGCGAGGTGGTCGACTTCATGCCGTTGACGAGCCCCACGGCCACGGACCGCCACCGCCTGGTCCGCATGGTCCGCTGCGTACGCGGCAGCATGACCTTCGAGGTCGACCTCGCGCCGCGCTTCGACTACGGGCGCAAACCCCACGAGCTGCACGTCACGGAGAACGGGGCCGTGTTCGCCTCCGACGGATCGGCCCTGACCGTGCACACGGTCCGCGAGCAGGACGACGAGCGACTGGTGCACTCCCTCAGCGGCGACTACGACCTGCACCTCACGCTGAGCCTGCAGGCGGGCCAGCAGCGCGGGCTGGTCCTGGAGTCCGCCGCAGACGGGCCGCCCCGCCAGATGCGCCTCGCCGAGTACGAGGAGCTCTTCCACGACACCATCAGCTACTGGCGGTCCTGGCTGGCCAAGTCCCGCTACAGGGGCCGCTGGCGCGAGGCCGTGGAGCGGTCCGCCGTGACGCTGAAGCTGATGACCTACGCGCCCACCGGCGCCGTCGTCGCCGCCCCCACCGCCGGACTGCCCGAGCAGCTGGGCGGCGAGCGCAATTGGGACTACCGGTTCACATGGATCCGGGACGCCTCGTTCTCCGTGTACGCCCTGCTCGGCATGGGGTTCACGGAAGAAGCCAAGGCCTTCATCGGCTGGCTCGACGACCGCATCAAGGAACGGGCCGGCGGCGAGGGGGAATCCGGGCCGCTGAACATCATGTACGCGGTCGACGGCTCCTCCGACCTGGAGGAGGAGAGCCTGGAGCACTGGGAGGGTTACGAGCGGTCCGCCCCCGTGCGCATCGGGAACGGCGCCGCCACCCAGATCCAGATGGACATCTACGGCGAGGCGATGGACAGCATCTCCTTCGCCCACGGCCACGGCATCCACCTCGGGTACCACGGGTGGACCGGGCTGCTCCGCGTCCTGGACTGGCTGGCCGACCACTGGGACCAGGCGGGCGAAGGCCTGTGGGAGACCCGTGGCGGCCGCCAGGACTTCACCTACGGCCGGGTGATGTCCTGGGTGGCGTTCGACCGCGCGCTGCGGCTCGCCCAGGACACCGGGCGTCCGTCGGACGCACAGCGCTGGAGCAGCACCCGGGACGCGATCTACGAGCAGGTCATGGCGAAGGGGTGGAACGAGGCGCGCGGGGCGTTCGTCCAACACTACGGCAGCGACGTCCTCGACTCGTCGCTGCTGCGCATGCCGACGGTCGGCTTCATCACCCCGGAGGACCCGATGTGGGCCTCCACCCTGGACGCGGTCGAGAACGAGCTGGTCACCGACAGCCTGGTGTACCGGTACAACCCCGAGGCGTCGCCCGACGGGCTGCGCGGCTCCGAGGGCACCTTCTCGCTGTGCACCTTCATGTACGTCGACGCCCTCGCCCGCGCCGGGCGGCTCGACCAGGCCCGCCTCGTCCTGGAGAAGATGCTGGGGTACGCCAACCACCTCGGCCTGTACTCGGAAGAGATCGACCTGACCGGACGCCAACTGGGCAACTTCCCGCAGGCGTTCACCCACCTGGCCCTCATCGACGCGGCGATCACCCTCGACGCGGCCCTGAACCGGGCCTCGGCACACCGGTAGTCAGCGTCGCCCCCCCTGGCGGGGTCCGCCCTTCCGGCCGGCACCGGCCCGAGGAGCACGAGCGCGTCGCCTTCCGCCGGGGCGGCGTCGCGCAGCGACGGGACGCGCAGCCGGCTCGCCAGGATCTGGGAGCCCAACGGCCAGGACGACGGTTCAGTGCGGTGCCGAGCAGGATCTGCTGTTCGCTCACGGACCCCTCGTCCCTCCTGCGCCTCCGCGGCCCGGGCCACGGCCGGTCAGCCCCGGCCCTCCGGGTCGCCGCCCCGCCGCAGGTCGGCGTCGGTGAGGGGCTCCAGCGTCCCGCGCGTGTCGAGCCGGTACAGCAGCACCACCGCGGGGAAGACCAGCACGACGGACACGAGGGTCACGATGACCAGCCAGTGCAGGGTGGCGGGAGCGCCCGCCCCCTCGGCCACCGTCAGCGAGCCCGGGATCAGGTACGGGCGCTGCGCCGTGCCCCAGGCGATGACCGCCGCGGCGACGATGCCCACGGCCGAGACCCGCGACCACGCGCCGGAGGTGCGCAGCAGCAGCCAAGCCGTCACCAGCGCCGCCACCACCGACACGATGACGAAGAGCAGCCCGGCGCCGTGCGTGAGGCCGCGCCACACGTGCGGGGCGTCGCCGTGGGTGACGACCAGTGTGACCACCGCCAGCACGGCCAGTCCGGCGAGCGCGGCGACCGCCCGCCACCGGAAGTAGGCGTGCAGGTCGGGGGCTTCGAAGCGCACGGAGTCCGCTGCCAGGAACACGGCCCCCAGCAGAGCCGTGGCTACGACCGCGAGCAGGCCGAACAGCACGGAGGTGGGGTTGGCCCAGGCGTGCGCCGACGGCTCGGTGCCGGGCGACACCCGGCCGGAGGCGATCCCGCCCGCGGCGGCCCCCAGGAAGAACGGCGTGAGCAGCGAGGAGATCGCGAACACGGCCCCGTAGACCCGCCGTCCGGCGATCCTGCGGGTGGGCTTGCGCAGGGCGAATCCGGCGCCGCGGAGCACGATGCCGACGGCCGCGAGGGCCAGCGGCAGCCACATCGAGAGGAACACCGTCTGGAAGAGCACCGGGAACCCGGTCCACATGATGACGAAGACGAAGATGAGCCAGACGTTGTTGACCTCCCAGACGGGCGCCATGGCGTGGTCGATCAGCCACCGGGGGCGCTTCCCGCGCTCCGCTCCGCCCGCTGTCAGGTCCCAGAAGCCGGCGCCGTAGTCCGTACCGCCCGCGCAGGCGTACGCGGCGACCGCGAGCAGCAGGACGGCCGCCACCACATCGGCGGTCACCGGCGGCCTGCCCCGGTCGATTCCGGGCCGTCGCCGTCGCGGGCGGTGGGGGTGCTGGCGGCCGTCACCGCGGAGCGGGGGCCGTACGGGGTGTCCGTCTCCGGGGTCTCCGTCGTTCCTTCCCCACTGCGCCGCTCGTCGTCCAGCCGCCACCGCGTGCGCATCTTCAGCAGCACGACCAGGAAGGAACCGAAGATGAACACGTACACCACGACCACCAGTGCGAACATGGACCACAAGGCACCGGAACGGGTCGCGGTCACCGCTTCGGCGACCTTCATGTTCTGGTAGACGATCCACGGCTGCCGGCCCACTTCGGTGGTGATCCAGCCGCATTCGACGGCGATGACGCTCGCCACTCCGGCGCACGCGGCACTGCGGTAGAACCACGGCGAGGCGGGCAGTCGGCGACGGCGCAACCAGACGATCCCGTACCAGAGGGCGAGCAGCACGAGCGCGGTGCCGATGCCCACCATGATGTCGAAGGCCCAGTGGGTGATGGTGGCCTGAGCGGCGTTCGGCCGCTGGTCCGCCGGTACGGAGGTCAGTCCCGTCACCTCCGTGTCGGGGCTGAAGCCCGCCAGGACGGAGTCGAGCTGCGGGATCTTGATGCCGCCGGAGATGCTCCCGTCGGGGTGGAGGCGACCGAAGAGGTATTCCGGCACGTGCGTGTCGGTGTTCCAGACGATCTCCATCGCGGCGAACTTCACCGGCTGCTGGTGGAACACGGCACGGGCGATGGCGTCGCCCAGGACGAGCTGGACCGGGGTGAAGACGGCCGCGACCGTGAACGGCACGGTGAAGCCGAGGCGGTGGTAGCGGTCGCGGCGGCCGCGCAGCCAGCCGACGGCGTAGACGCCGGCCACGACGTATCCGGCGGTGAGCAGCATCGCCACGACGAAGTGCCAGTACTCCGGCCCGAACATCGGAGTGAAGATCGCCTTGCGGACGTCCACGTCGACGGGTTTGCCCTCGGAGTCGAGGGTGAAGCCCCGTGGCGTGTTCATCCAGGAGTTGGCCGCCAGGACGCCGAAGGTCCCGAGCAGGGCAGTGGCCGGCAGGGGCAGGCCGAGCAGGAAGTGCGTGCGGGCGGGCAGTCTGCGCCAGCCGTAAAGGTAGACGGCGATGAGGACGGCCTCCAGGAAGAAGGCCCAGGCCTCGACGGTGAAGCCGAGCCCGAAGACATCGCCCCACCTGCCCATCAGCCCCGGCCACAACAGGCCGAACTCGAAGGACAGGACGGTGCCGGTGACGACGCCGATCGCGAACTGCACCGCCATCACCGCCGACCAACGCCGCGCCAGCAGCAGGGCGGTCGCATCGCCGCGGCGCAGCCCGTAGCCGTGCATGATCAGGGTGATGAGCGGCAGTGCCACGCCCAACGGCACCAGGATGATGTGCGAGGCGAGGGTGAAGGCCATGAGCGATCTGGCCGGAAGCATCTGGGGCGGTGCTTCCGCCAGCAGGTGCAGCGTGGTGTGCACGGGTGTCTCCCCCCGGGGGCCGAGGCGGGTGGGTCAGCCGCCGGTGGCGAAGCCCGGAAAGAGGGTCATCCCCCCGTCGACGTACAGGGTGGCCCCCACGACGTAGTCCATGAGGTCGGAGGCCAGACCGACGGCCGCGTTCGCGATGTCCTCCGGGTCGCCGACGCGGCGGTACGGAATGAGCTTCAGGAGGTCCTGCTCGGCCTGGGGGGTGTCCCAGGCGCTGCGGTTGATGGGCGTCCTGATGGCGCCGGGGGCGATCGCATTGACGCGGATCTTCTGCGGGGCGAGCTCTTGGGCCAGGGTCTCCATCATCATCTGCACGCCGCCCTTGGAGGAGGCGTAGTTCACGTGCCCGGCCCAGGGAATGATCTGGTGCACCGAGCTCATACAGATGATCTTGCCGGCGGAGCGGGAGACCTCCGGAACGACACCGCGCCGCAGGAACTCCTTCGTCGCCTCCCGGGCGCACAGGAACTGACCCGTCAGGTTGACGTCGATGACCTTCTGCCACTGCGCGAGGGTCATCTCGGTGAAGGCGGAGTCCCGCTGGAGCCCGGCGTTGGCGACGAGGATGTCGATGGTCCCGAATTCCTCGACCATGCGGTTCGTCATGGCGACGACCTGGTCCTCGTCGGACACGTCCGCCTCGTACGCCGCCGCGCGCACCCCGAACGAGGCGATCTCCGCGACGACCTTCTCGGCCTCCTCGCGGCCGGCCACGTAGTTCACGACCACGTCGGCGCCGGCCCGGCCCAGGCCGATGGCGGTGGCCTTGCCGATCCCCGAGTTGGCGCCCGTCACCAGCGCCTTCTGGCCCCGGAGCAGGTCCGCGGGAATCACGCGCCGGGGTACGTCCTCGGTGGAACTCACGACAGCCTGCCTCCTCGACGGCGGGACCCCGCGCGGTCCGGGCGAGGACACCCGAGCGGGCTCGAACCTCACACAACCAGCGCGGTCGGGGCACGGTGGCGCGCCGCGATCCGTGTTGCACCAGCCGGCTGAGCGACTTCGC
This sequence comes from Streptomyces sp. NPDC059851, assembly GCF_042732005.1. Taxonomy (NCBI): domain Bacteria; kingdom Bacillati; phylum Actinomycetota; class Actinomycetes; order Kitasatosporales; family Streptomycetaceae; genus Streptomyces; species Streptomyces sp. NPDC059851. Next base: position 46,799 of record NZ_JBHWJJ010000025.1, read on the forward strand.
CCGGTCGGCGGTGTTCCGCCGCGTGTCAGCCCATCCGGTCGAGGAGGTGGTCGCCCACCCGCAGGGCGTTCGCCATGGCCGTCAGGGACGGGTTGACGGCACCGATGCTGGGGAAGAAGCTCGTGTCGACCACGTACAGGTTGTCCAGGTCGTGTGCCTTGCAGTTGACGTCCAGGGCCGAGGAGGCCGGGTCGGTGCCGAAGCGGACGGTCCCGGCCTGGTGCGCCGTCGCCCCGATCGGCATGCCCTTGTGCAGGTAGATGCTGTGGTCCAGTAGGTGGTGCTCGTGCATGCCCAGCTTCCCGAGCATGTGCTGCAGCTTGTGCCGCAGCCGCTTCAGCCCGGCCGTGTTGTTCGTCTCGTCGAGCGCGAGGTGGATCCGGCCGTCGCCGTCCAGGGTGACGCGGCTGTCGGGCAGCGGCAGGTCCTCCCCGCACAGCCAGAAGTCGACGGCGTGGTGGGCCATGACCTCGAACGGCATGTTCGGGGTCACCGCCCCGGCCCAGCGCGGGGCCTCGCCGTGGATCTGCTCGGCGTCCGACTTGCCGAGCATCTGGATCCCACCCAGGGGGTAGTCCCAGTCGTCCGCGCCGAGGTACCAGTCGTGCAGGGCCAGGGTCTTCTGGAACTGCGTGTCGTTGGGTTCCTCGGAGACGGCCATCAGGGCCAGGTTGTTGTGCCGCATGTAGAACCGGCCGACCACGTCCGAGCTGTTGGCCAGCCCCCGGGGATGGCGGTCGTTCGCGGAGGAGAGCAGCAACGTGGCCGAGTTGACCGCCCCGCAGGAGACGACCACGAGGTCCGCCGCGTACCGGACCTCCGTGTCCCCGTCCAGCCGGGCGACGACCGCGCTCACCGTGCGCCCCGTCGGATCGGTTTCGAGTCGGACCACGTGGGCGCCGGTGACCAGTTCGACGTTCGGGTGCTGCAGGGCCGGCTCCACGCAGATCACTTGGGCGTCGGACTTGCCGCGGACCAGGCAGGGGAAGCCGTCCACCCGGTTGCAGCGGATGCAGGTGCTGGAACGGGTCGCCCGCCCCCGTCCGTCCTGGGTCAGGTCGACCCCGATGGGCAGGTGGAACGGGTGCAGGCCCTGCTGCTCCAGGTCGTCGCTCAACTGCTGGATGCGCGGCTCGTGTTCCACCGGCGGGTAGGCGTACTGCTCGCCGGCCGGCCCCTCCCAGGGGTCCTCGCCGTGCCTGCCGTGGACCAGGTACAGGTGTTCCGCCTGGGTGTAGTACGGCTCCAGGTCCTCGTAGCGGATCGGCCAGGCGGGCGAAATCCCGTCGTGGTGGCGCAGTTCGCCGAAGTCCTGCGGGCGCAGCCGGAACAGGGCCGCGCCGTAGAACTTGGTGTTGCCGCCCACGTAGTAGTTGACCTCGGGCGGGAACTCGCGGCCGTGCTGGTCGAACCAAAACTCCGGTGCGCGGTACTTCCCCCTGACGAACACGGCGGTGGAATCCCAGTTGTCCCGCTCGCGCGGAAGGTAGTCGCCGCGTTCCAGGAGGAGCAGGCGTGTGCCGGAAGGGGCGAGCCGGTGGGCGAGCGTGCCGCCGCCCGCGCCGGTGCCGATGATGATGACGTCGTAGTGGGGGGTGTCGCTCACGGCGACCACCGTCCGTCCTCGGTCTGTGGTGTCGCGCCCGCACCGGGCCTGTCCGTCACGGCGGGATCCCATTCGAACGTATACGCCCCCCGCAGCTGCGGCATCCGGAGGGGTGCGGGAGTGCTCCTGCGACCTTGCGGGCCCTGCGGCCCTGCGCCCCTGCGGTCAGAGGAGGGCGATCGGATTCACGGGGGAGCCGGTGGCTGCCGGCAGCCGCAGCGGCGCGACCGTGCACAGGAAGTGCCAGCGCCCGAGTTCCGCGCACAGGTGCGCCAGCTCCTCCAGGTCCAGGTAGTCGAGCAGGTGCATGCCCAGGGCGTGCATCGTCAGGACGTGCACCGGGAAGGCGACGCCGGCCACCGGGCTGGGGGCGGTGTCGTTGTTGCCGTCCGAGCCGAGGACGGCGACGTGCCGTTCGGCCAGGAGCCGCACCGCGTCCGGATGCAGGCCCGCCCGGGCCCGCGCCACGTCCCACGGGCCGGTTTCCCGGCGCCGGCGCCAGTGCCCGACGCGTACGAAGAGCAGATCGCCCGGACCGGTACGTATCCCTTGGGCGGCTTCGGCCGCGGTGAGGTCGTCGGCGTCCACGCAGTCGCCGGGTTCGAGCCAGGGCACGCCGTGCAGCCGGGGGACGTCCAGGAGCACGCCGCGGCCCACGATGCCGCCCCGGACGAGGTCGAGCGTGATCCCGCGGTCGCTGCCCGCCCGCAGAGCGCCTTCCGGGACGCCGCCGTAGAGCTCGCCGTCGAAGATGACGTGACAGAGGGCGTCGAGATGGGTGTGGGCGTTCCCGTGCACGTTCATGGCGAACCGGTCCAGGGCGAAGTGCAGACCGGGGGCCCGGGTGTCCTGCGCGGACGGTGCGGTCAGGTGGTGGACGGCGGGCTGGGGATCGTCCGGCCCTGGCCGCGTCCCGATGGGCGCGGCCAGCGACACGGTGCGGCCGTGGCGGACGGAGGCCGCGGCCGCAGCGACCCGCTCGGGCGTCAGGTGGGCGATGGCCCCGCGCCGGCGCTCCTCGCCGGTCCGCGCCCCGTGGCGCAGGTGCACGTAGAGGGACCGGAAGGCCTCCTCCGCCATGGGGTGCGCCGGGGCCGTGCGGCGGGGCGTCCTGTCATCGGTCACGCCGGCTCCTCCTGCTCGGCCGAAGGGCCTGCCTCCACTGTCCGGCGCCGCTGTGGCCCGTGCATCCCGACGGCGTCATTCCTCCGCGGTCGGGCGCCAGCCGGGTTCGAGGCGGTCGAGGAGGAGGCGGAAGGCCGCGTCCGCCCGGTCCCGGTCGCCGTCCGCCAGCGGGGCGAAGAGCAGCCCGAAGGCGCTGTGGACGAGGAGGGTGGCTTCGTCGCGGGCCCGCGCCTCGGACAGGCCCGTTCCGGCGAGGAGCCCGGCGGCCAGGTCGGTCCAGCCGGTCACCACGTCGTGCATCACGGGTCCGTACCGGTCCGGGTGCATCAGGCTCGCGGTCATGATCTCCAGGTACAGCGGGAGCACGGCCCGCCGGTCCGTGGCGCCGAACTGCTCCCACACCTGTTCCAGGAGACGCCTCAGCCCCGCGGCGTCCCGGGGCGCGCCGCGCGCCTCCAGCAGCGCCCGCAGCCTGAGGAGGGGACGCCGCTCGTCGAGGGCGAGGGCTTCGGCGACCATCCGCTCCTTGGTGCCGAAGTAGTACAGCAGCATGCGGTCGCTGGTGCCCAGGGCCCGGGCGAGCGGCCGCAGCGACAGACCGGACAGGCCGTTGCGGAGCAGGTATGCGCGTACCCGGGACAGCAGATCGCGACGTTTGTCCTGGTCAGCGGCACGTGGCACCGGGACCTCCCCAGAATCGAACACCTACGGACAGGCGTCTGTTTTGCCCCAATTTTTACCGTAGCGTCCGCTACATGTAATCTATTGGTGTAGCGAGTGCTACAGGAACGTCGAACGTTCGCCACGAGCGGCCGGGCCACCCGGCACAGAAGGGACTGATGAGCATGGCCCACCTCACCGTCTTCCGTATGCATCGGCAGGACCGGGCAGGAAGCCCAGTCGACGAGGGGTTCGCCGAACGCGGCAGGGAGTGGGTCGCGAAGAACGCATCGACGTCGTGGCGCGCACGGCACCTGGGCCTCTGGGCCCGCAGCTTGCAGCCCCTGCGCCCCCTCTGCGCGCCCGCTGCCCGGGCTACGGCCAGGGAGGCCTCCTGGCCCCTGGTGCGGGACCTCACCTCGGCCGGCCGTGCCCGCCGCGTCGTGACCGGCCGCCTGCGCGACTGGGGCCTGGGCGGGCTCGCCGACACCGCGGAACTCCTGGTCAGCGAACTCGTCACCAATGCCCTGCGCCACGCGCGCGGCCCGGTCCGGCTCAACCTCAGGGTGGCGGGCGACCGGCTGCTGTGCGAGGTGGAGGACGCCTGCGACGCCGACCCCGTACGCCGCACCGCGCACCGGGGAGCCGAGGGCGGCCGCGGCATCGAACTCCTCGACCTGCTGAGCGAGGCCTGGGGCAGCCACCGGACGGCCACCGGCAAGACCACCTGGTTCGAACTGTCCGCCGCGAAGCGCTGAACCGGAGGGTGTACCTGGGTACACCCCGGCTCGGCAATCAGGCACAGGGGCCGCGGCCCTGCGGAGCGGCATCGTCTGTGCCATGCGAATGACACCCGTGGATCACAAGATGACGGCCACGTTCCTCGCCGTCGCCTTCCTCGCCGCCGGCCTGCTGGGGGCGGCCCAGCCCGCCACCCGCATACCTCCCGAGGTCCTCCAGCTGACACAGTTCGGACCCGCGCTGGGGGTGGGCGCCGCCGCACTGCTGTGGCCGGGGCGCGTACGGGCGCTGCTCGCCGGCGGCCCGGCCCGCGGCGACGGCCGCGGAGCCCTCCTGATCCTGACCGCGCCGCTGGTCATCGCGGCCGCTGCCGCCACGTACGCGGTACTCGGCGGGCATGCGCGTCCGGTACGACCGGACGCCCCGTTCGCGCTCGTCGCCGCGGCGCAACTGATCGGCGCATGCGCCGAGGAGATCGGCTGGCGCTGCCTCCTCCAGCCGCTGTTGCGCCCCCGCTTCGGCCCCCTGGGGACCTCGGTGGCGGTCGGCGCGGTGTGGGGCGTCTGGCACGTCCAGGTCTTCACCCAGCACCCGCTGTACGCCACGGCCTTCCTGATCACGGCGGTGTCCCTGTCGGTCGTGATGGGCTGGGCGCTCGACGGGACGGGGGCGTCCCGGCTACTGCTCGCCGGAGGGTTCCACGCCCTCGTCAACATCGGCATGCTGCTCTTCATGGACGAGGAGGCCGGCACCGTCACCCCCATGGTGCTGTTCGGCGCGTCCTGCCTGACGGCAGCGGCCCTGTGGACGTGGTCGGGCATGCGCCGGGGGCGGACCGCCCGGACGGCACCGGCACCGGCACCGGATAGGCTCGCCGCGATCATGGAGAATGTCCGATAGACCGCGCCCGGCCCTGCCGGGCGCCTGCCTCGCCCTCCGCCGTTGCCAGCTGGCGAGCCTGCACGCGCTCGTCGTGTCCGCGGCCGGCTCGCTGGTGGTGCTCGCCGTACTCCTGCTGCCTGTGGGTATCGGCTTCCGGCTGCTCCCGCCCGCAGCACGGGCCCTGCGCGCACTGTCCGACCGCTCCCGCTCAAGGGCCGCGAGCTGGACGGGCGTCCGGATCAGCCCGCCCGAGCCGCTGCCCGCCGACCGGGAGGCGCGCGCCCGCGAACGGTCCCGCCGGATCCTGGCCGACGACGGGTTCTGGCGCGACCTGGCATGGGCCTGGCTGGAGCCGGTGACGGGGGGCCTCCTGGTCGCCGTCCCGCTCGCCCTGGCCTGGTACGGGGTCTTCGGCGCGCTGGTGCAGCCGTTCATCTGGAGGACCGTCAACGACGGCAACTGGTACGCGTTCGTCCCCGTGCACACCACCGCCACCATGCTCGCCGCGCTGGCGCTGGGGCTCGCCTTCGTAGCCGCCGGCCTGTACGCGGCCCCCGCCGTGCTCCGGCTGCACGCCCGCCTGAGCCGACGGCTGCTCTCGGCACCGCGCAGCACCCGAATGGCCCGGCGGATCGAGCGGCTCACCGATACCAGGAGCCGGGCCCTCGACACCCTGGCCGCCGAACTGCAGCGCATCGAACGGGACCTGCACGACGGCGCACAGGCCCGGCTGGTCGCCATGGGCATGACCCTGGACCGGGCCGCCCGACTGCTGGACACGGACCCGGCCGCGGCGCGCGAGCTCCTGTCGGACGCCCGCAGCACATCCGAGCGGGCCCTGCAGGACCTGCGCGACCTGGTCCACGGCATCCACCCACCGGTCCTCGCCGACCGCGGCCTCGGCGACGCCGTCCGGTCACTGGCCCTCGACAGCTTCCTCGACGTCCACGTCGAGGCCCGACTGCCGGGCCGGCTCCAGGCCCCCGTCGAATCCGCGGCCTACTTCGCCGTGAGCGAGGCGCTGGCGAACGCGGCCAAGCACTCAGGAGCCCGCGAGGTGCGCATAGCCCTGGCGTACGACGACGGCCTGCTGCACATCGCCGTCACGGACGACGGGCACGGCGGCGCCGACCCGTCCCGGGGCACCGGACTGGCCGGCGTGCGGCAGCGGTTGGATACCTTCGACGGGACCCTCGCCCTGCACAGCCCGCAGGGCGGACCGACCACCGTGGCGATGGAGATACCGTGCGCGTTGTCCTGGCCGAAGACCTCTTCCTCCTCAGGGACGGGCTGACCCGCACCCTGCAGGAGCACGGCTGCGAGGTCGTGGCGGTGGACAACGGGCCGTCCCTCCGCCGGGCGCTGCTCGCCGAAGGGGACGAAGCGCCCGATGTGGCGGTGGTGGACGTGCGATTGCCGCCCACCTTCACGGACGAGGGCCTCCAGGCGGCCCTGGCCGCCCGCCGCCGCACGCCCGGCCTGCCGGTCCTGGTCCTCTCCCAGTACGTGGAACAGCTGTACGCCAACGAGCTGCTGGCCGGGGGAGAGGGCGCCGTCGGCTACCTGCTCAAGGACCGGGTGACCAACACCGAGCAGTTCATCGACGCCGTCCGCCGCGTCGCCGCCGGCGGCACGGTGATGGACCCGCAGGTCATATCCCGCCTGCTGTCGCGCGGCGACGCCCGCGGGACCATCGACGGCCTGACGCCGCGTGAGCGCGACGTCCTGGAGCTGATGGCGGAGGGCAGATCGAACGCCGCAATAGCGGGCGGCCTGCACATCAGCGAGAGCGCGGTCGCCAAGCACACCGCGAGCATCTTCGCCAAGCTGGACATCAGCCCGTCGTCGGACGACAACCGCAGGGTGTTGGCCGTCCTGGCCTACCTCAAGCGCTGACCCCTCCGGAGCCGCATGCGGCGCGGGGCCGACCCGCTGCGTCCCGGCCGGCGGTCAGCCGCCGCCGTACGGCGTCGGCCGTACCTCGAACCCCTCGGCAGCCGCTCCCGATCCGGCCGGGGGCTCCTCGTGCACCTCGACACCCAGGACCGCGGCCGCCGGCGGCCCCGTGTGCACCCAGCGGACCATCCGGGCGACGGCTTCCTCGTCCCCCTCGAACACCGCCTCGACCTCACCGCCGGGCAGATTGCGCACCCACCCGGACACCCCCCGTTCCAGGGCGGCACTCCGACAGCTGTCGCGGAAGAACACCCCCTGGACCCGCCCCGACACGATCACACGCTTCCGCACCATGCCCCGACCCTGCCCCGTTCCCGCTGCCGTCCCGCTGCGCGACGCGCGGGGGCACGCGGACCGCCCCCGTTCGGGGGAGCACCGTGCTGAGGGTGGGAGCCGGTGCGGGCCACGACCAGCCGTGCTCGAAGATGTCCTTGGGCGGCAACGGGGGCGGGGCGCTACAGGGCCATCAACCCGGCCGTCGTCGCCTGGAAGCCACAGGCGTCGAAGTAGAACGGCCGCAGGTGTTCCTCGAAGTCGACGTGGAGCCATGCGCAGTTCGCGGCGCGGGCTTCGCGGGCCGCGGTGGCGACGAGGGCGGCACCGACCCCGCTCGACCGGTGGTGCCGGGCGACCACCGTGTCCAGGACGAAGGCGTGGGCCCCGCCGTCCGAGACGACGTTGACGAAGCCGATCAGACCGCCGCCGTCCTCCCGCGCGCAGACCCAGCCGAGGCTGTGGCGTTCGAGTCGTTCCCGCCACTCGGTCGGGGTGACCGGGTGGTCGAAGCCGTCGGCGTGCAGGGCGTCGAGGGCGTCGTCGTCGAAGGTCCCCGCCACTCGTAGGTGATCGTCACGCCTCGATCGTATGCCGGTGCCACGCCCTGTCGAACGGTTACCGAGTTGTTCCAGGAGCTGTGGGCTCCGGCACAGCGCTCACGGCCGGTGTGCTGCTGGAGTCGGGCGATGGCGTACTTCTTGTTGCTCCTCGTCCCGGCCGGTCTGGTCCTCCCGTTCGTCTTCGCGGGGCGGGCCGTCGGTGTTCTGGCCCGTGTCGGCGGTCCGCGACGTGCTGACAGCGCGGCGTGGCTGCGGGCCGCCGGCTTCGCCCAAGCGGCGGTCGCGGTGGGCGTGTACGCCTGGGGCCTGCTGCACCTCACCGGCGCGGTCATGTCGGCAGAGGACGGCGGGACGGACTCGATCCCCATCCGGCCCTGCCGCACTTCGGGTTGGGAGTACCGCGGGGAAGGGATCTCCGGCTACCGGGTGGAGTACGTGCCCCTGCGGTTCGTGTGCGAAACCGAGGACGTCGGCGACTACACCACTTCCGTCCCCGGATACGTCAACCCGGTCTTCTTCCTCTTCGGCCTAGGAGGCGCAGTCTGCTTCACCGTCGTGGCCCTGGATTCCGAGAACGGCCCCCGCGAGCAGTCCGGCACGGGGACGTAGCCCGTCGCCCCTGGATCCGGCGCCACCAGTGCGGCAAAACGTTATAAATCGGTCATTGCGGGCCTGCGGCCGGTCGATCATAATCCGCGTGTCGGGTGCGGGCCCCGTGGGTGGGTGCCTCGACCGAGGAAAGGAGCCGGCCGGGGTGCCGATCAGTGGTGGGCGTTCGATCATGGCGCGGGCCGCTGCGGCGGGGGCACTGCTCGCCGTGGGGCTCGCGGTCGTTTCGTGGAGCGGCAGCGCGGGCGAGGACGAAGGCGGGGGTGACGGCGAGGGCAAGGTCACGGTCGTCTACGAGGACGGTGCGACCAAGCCGCAGGACCGCCGGGCGGTGGAGGTGATCCGGAAGTCCCGCGTGCTCGAACGGACGGCCGACTGGGTGAACACCTCGGTCGCCCTTCCGCACGATCTGGTCGTCAAGGTCACCGACGAGGTCCCGCCCGGGGTGACGGACGCGGTCACCCAGCCCGACGGCAGAACGATCTACGTGCCGCCCGCGTTCCTGACCCGGCTCCACGGGGTCGCCGGTGAAGTGGCCAAGACCGTGAAGCGGCCCGCCCTCGTCCCCGCGGGCGAGTTCAACGCCGACGACCTGACCGCGCTGTCGACCCGGTTCATCTTCGGCCATGAGGTGGGCCACGCCCTGCAGCGCCAGCTCCAGTTGCCGAACCTCGGCCTGGAGGAGGACGCCGCCGACGGGTTCGCCTCGTTCCACACCGTCAACGAGGCCGGCCCCGGCCCCTCGCTCGCCAGCGCGATGGTCTTCGACGCGCTCGCCCGCAAAGAGGGCGAGCTCACGCTGGAAGGGCTGTCGAGCGATCATCCCGTCACCCAGCAGCGGGTCTTCAACTTCCTCTGCTACCTCCACGGCAGCGACCCGAAGAAGTTCGACGGCCCGCTGGTCGGCGCCGGCTACCTACCGAAATCCCGCTCCCCGCTCTGCCCGCAGGCATGGGCGATGCTGGACCACGGCTGGTGGACCCAGCTCAAGCCGCATTTCCGCAAGGCGTTCAAGGCGCAGGGCGACATGAGCCAGGAGGAGGCGCGCGCCCGGATGATCGCGGAGATGAAGGCCCTGGCGGAAAAGCTGGACGAGATCCGCAGCGGTCAATGAGCTGCATCCGTCCTCACGCCGAGCAGTGAAGTACTGGTCGGGGCGACGGGACGGTTCAGCGCCCCCCGAGCGGAAGCCGGTGACGGCCATGGGGCGACTCCCGATGATCTGCAGCACGGGGCGGTGGAGCGCCCCGGTCGTGCGCCGGCGGGGTGCGCCGTGACCGGTGCGGCGCTGCGGGCGCAGCTCGCCAGGCCGGGGCCCTCGCTGGTGGCCCTCCTCGCGCTCACGTACGGCGTCGCCGTCGTCGGGGGTCTGGCGGCTGACGACGCCGGGGGCGTCTACCGCACGTTGCAACGCCCCGGCTGGGCACCACCGGCGTGGCTCTTCGGGCCCGTGTGGACCGTGCTGTACGGGTCGATCGCCGTCGCCGCCTGGCTCGTCCTCCGACGCGGCAGCGCGGACGGTCGCCGTCCTGCTCTCGCGCTGTGGATGGTGCAGCTGCTGCTCAACCTGGCCTGGACGCCGCTGTTCTTCGGGGCCGGGAAGTACGGTCTGGCGCTGGTGGACATCTGCCTGCTGCTCGTGTCGATCGCACTCACCGTCGCGGCCTTCGGCCGGGTGTACCGGCCCGCCGCCCTGCTGCTCCTTCCCTATCTCCTGTGGGTGGCCTACGCATCCGCGCTGAACTGGTCGATCTGGTGGCTCAACCGGTGACCCCGGGGCGGAGGGCTGCCGCGTTCCGCCACGGATCGGCAGCGCAGCGTGACCGCCGCCGGTTCGTACGTGTGCTCGAACAGTGCGTCGCCGCGTACGCTCTACGCATGTCAGCCGCCCGCCTCCACCGCGTCGCCGTCCTCGTGCTGGAGGGGGCGAAGCCCCTCGACGTCGGCATCCCCGCCCAGGTCTTCACCACCCGCGCGAGCATGCCGTACGAGGTGCGGATGTGCGGCGCCGCCCCCGGCCTCGTCGCCGGCGGCGACGGCCTCTCCTACCACGTGAACCACGGGCTCGACGCGCTCGCGTGGGCCGACATCGTCTTCGTCCCCGGCTACCGGTTCCCGGACCGGGAGGATCCTCCACAGGGCGTCATCGATGCGCTGATCGCCGCCCACGACCGGGGCGCGCGGCTCGCCGCCATCTCTACGGGCGCCTTCGCCCTCGCCGCCACGGGCCTGCTCGACGGCAAGCGCGCCACGACCCACTGGCACTACACGCGCGCGCTCGCGGCCAAACATCCGCTCGTCCGGCTCGACGAGAACGTCCTGTTCGTCGACGAGGGCAGCGTGCTGACGTCAGCCGGCGCAGCCTCGGGCCTCGACCTGTGCCTGCACATCCTGCGCGCCGACCTCGGTGTGGCCGCGTCCAACCACGCCGCCCGCCGCCTGGTCGCGGCGCCCTACCGCAGCGGGGGCCAGGCGCAGTACCTGCCCCGCAGCGTTCCCGAGCCCCTCGGTGAACGGTTCGCCGCCACCCGCGAGTGGGCGCTGCGCCGGCTCGCCGAGCCCCTGACCCTCGAAGCGCTCGCCGAGCACGCGGCGGTGTCGTCCCGCACCTTCTCGCGGCGCTTCGCCGACGACACGGGGTACACGCCCATGCAGTGGATCATGCGTGCCCGCGTCGACAGGGCCCGTGAGCTGCTCGAACGTTCGGAGCGGAGCGTGGAGCAGATCGCCGCCGACGTCGGCCTCGGCACCGGCGCGAACCTGCGGCTGCACTTCCAGCGCATCCTCGGCACGACCCCGACCGAGTACCGGCGCACCTTCACGAAGGGCGAGTGACCCACCCCCCGAGGCGTGGCGGGATCCTTTTGAACCGTGGCGATCACGCCACTGTCGTGGATGGATCAAGGACGCGAGTCTGTTGGCGAACAGAAGGGACACCGCTCATGACTCGCATCGCCATCAACGGATTCGGCCGCATCGGACGCAACGTGCTGCGCGCGCTGCTCGAACGCAACAGCGACCTCGAGGTCGTCGCCGTCAACGACCTCTCCGAGCCCACCACGCTCGCCCGGCTCCTGGCGTTCGACTCCACGGCCGGCCGCCTGGGCCGCCCGGTGACCGTCGACGGGAACACCCTCGTCGTCGACGGCCGCCGCATCACGGTCCTCGCCGAGCGCGAGCCTGAGCAGCTGCCCTGGGCCGAGCTGGGCGTGGACATCGTCCTGGAGGCGACCGGTCGCTTCACGTCCGCCGACGCCGCCCGCGCCCACATCAAGGCCGGTGCGAAGAAGGTCCTCGTCAGCGCCCCGTCGGACGGTGCGGACGTGACGCTGGCGTACGGCGTGAACACGGACGCCTACGACCCGGCCGTGCACACGATCGTCTCGAACGCCTCGTGCACGACCAACGCGCTCGCGCCGCTGGCCGCCGTACTCGACGAGCTCGCCGGCATCGAGCACGGCTTCATGACGACGGTGCACGCCTACACGCAGGAGCAGGCCCTGCAGGACGGTCCGCACCGAGACCCCCGCCGCGCCCGCGCCGCCGCCGTCAACATCGTGCCGACGACGACCGGTGCCGCCAAGGCGATCGGCCTCGTGCTGCCCAGCCTCGACGGCAAGCTGAACGGCGACTCCATCCGCGTGCCGGTTCCGGTCGGCTCGATCGTCGAGCTCAACACGACCGTTGCGCGCGACGTGACGCTCGATGACGTGCTGGCCGCGTACCGCGCCGCGGCGGAGGGCCCGCTGGCCGGCGTCCTCGAGTACTCGGACGACCCGCTGGTGTCGTCCGACATCGTGGGCAACCCCGCCTCGTCGATCTTCGACTCTGCGCTCACCCGCGTCGACGGCCGCCACGTCAAGGTGGTCGCCTGGTACGACAACGAGTGGGGCTTCTCCAACCGCGTGATCGACACCCTCACCCTCCTCGCCACCCGCTGAAGCGGGGCCGCGATGACGCTCCCTCCGGCCCCACGGCCGAACGGCGCGGCCGCGGCGTGAACGGCCTCCGCGGGGAAGACCGTCCCGATGTCTCCGCGGACCGAGCGGGTTCCCGACTGCCGACGAGGCAGCCGGGGACCCGCTTCTACGCGTGGCGCGGCGGCCGGTCTCCCGCATCAGCCGGACGCCACGCCAGCGTGCGGTGCAGGGGGAGGGGCGGCGTCCCGCACGGAAAACCACGGGCTACCGCGGCCCCCGCCCGTTACGATCGGGCCCTCACCTGATCACCACGGCGGCGCGACGGAGGCACCGATGACCGACGCCCCCTCGCCCACCCCCGCCCATCCGGAACGGCTGGAGCAGGGCCACCCGTTCCGCCAGTGGAAGACCTGGCGCATCCCCGGCACCGGGCTCACCCTCACCGGGTACTCGCGCGCCAACGACAAGACGTTCTTCCACATCCCGGAGCTGCGCTGCGCGCTCGACGCAGGACTCGCGGAAGGACGACAGCCGGAAACCGTCTTCCTCACCCACACCCACCACGACCACTCCAAGGACCTGGACCACCTCGCTGCCAGACCCGCGGGCGTGGACATCCACCTGCCCGCGGCGGCACTGCCGTACGTCAAGACCTTCCTGCGCGCCTCCGCCGAGCTGAACCACGGCACCGCCTACGATCCGGCCCTCGCCGCGAACTGCCGGCTGCACGGGGTCCGCGGCGGCGACGAGTTCACCTTCGGGCGCCGCGGCCACCACGTGCGGGTGGTGGAGTGCGTGCACAAGGTGCCGTGCGTGGGCTACGCGTTCTCCGAACGCCGCAAGGTGCTCCTGCCCGAGTACGAGGAGCTGCGCCGCTCCCTAGCCGAACAGGGCCGCGGCGCAGAGTTCGGCCGCATGCTGGCGCAGCACCGCGCGAACGGCTCGGAGGTCGAACGAGAGGTGCTCAGGCCGCTGTTCGCCTTCCTCGGGGACACCCATGTGAGCGTCTTCGAGGACAATCCCTGGCTCTTCGAGTACCCGGTCGTCATCACCGAGTGCACCTACCTCGACGACGCCGAACTGGAGCGCGCCGACCGCGTGGGGCACACCGTCTGGAGCCGCCTCAAGCCCGTGGTCGAGGCCCACCCGGAGACGCTCTTCGTCCTCACCCACTTCAGCCTGCGCCACTCGGACCAGGACGTCCTCGCCTTCTTCCGCGGTGAACGGCCCGACAACGTGCTGCTGTGGGCGCACCCGGAGAGCCGGCTGCCCGAACAGCACCAGCCCGGCGGTTCGCATGCCTGACCCGCACTGGTCCCCGTACCCCAAGATCCCCTCCCGGGCCCGGCTGGGCGAGGCGCGGGCGGCCCGGCACTGGGTCGCCCTGGAGAAGGTCCACGGGGCGAACTTCGCCATCGTCTGCGACCACGGCGGAGTGCGGCCGGCCAAGCGTCGCGAACTCCTCGGGGAGGGCGGACTCGACGACTTCTTCGGAGTCGGTCGGATCTGGCCCGCCCTGGCCGTCGCCGCGGAGCACTGCGCCGCCGCCCTGCGTCGCCACCACGGAGCCGACGCCTCGGCACCGGTCACGGTCTACGGTGAACTGGCGGGCGGCCGCTACCCGCACCCGGACGTGGCTCCGGCGTCGGGCACGGAACCCGTCCAGACCGGCGTCTGGTACGCCCCGAACCTCCTCTGGCTGCCCTTCGACGCCACGATCCGCACCGGCGACGGCATCCGCTGGGTCGCCGACCGGGCGCTGCGCCGGGCCGCGGGCGCCGCGGGCCTGCACTGCGTGCCGCTCCTCACGCACGGGACCCTCGCCCAGGTACAGGAACGCACACCGGTGTTCCCCACCCGCGTGCCGGCGCTGCTGGGCCTGCCCGAACTGCCCGGCAACCTCGCGGAGGGCCTCGTCATCAAGCCCGCGGAGGAGTGGCGGACCACCGCAGGGGCCGTCCCGGCCGCACGCCCGGTGGCCAAGCTCAAACACCCCGCCTTCGCCGAGGACGAACGCTTCGACGGCTCCCGCCGCTACCTCGCGCCGGCCGAGGGCGCCGCCGGCGTGCCCGGCTGGCTCCTCGGCCAGGCCACTGCACTGCTCACGCCGCCGCGGGCGGCGGCCGCCGTCAGCAAGCTCGGCCCGCGCACACCGGCCGAGGAGATCGCCGCCGAGATCGCCCGGGACGCGGTGGAGGAGCTGGCCGAGGCCCTCGGAGGCCTCGACGACGCCCTCACCCCGGCCCTGGAGCAGGCGCTCCGCCCCGGAGCCCTGGCCCTGGCCCGCTTCGACGCCACCGACCGCCGCCCCCCTGCCTGACCCCCTCCACCGGCCCGACCCGCCCGCCTTCGGGGACGCCGTGCACCCGTCGATCCAGATCGACCACTCCATGGTCCTCGGCCTTCGTTCGGACACGTGCGGCAGGTCGGGGAGGGGCCGGCCTGGCGGCCCGTGGACTCCTGATCCACCGGGGCCGGCGGGCGCGCGTCGGCGGTCGCCCGGCCGGCAGGGCTCAGTTCCGGGGGGCCGGGGTCAGCAGCACGAAGTCCGCGTTCGACGGGTCGAGGCAGACGGCCAGCCGGCCCACGCCTCCGACGTCCTCCGGCCCCATCTGCACGCTTCCGCCGTTCCCGGTGACCGCGGCGACCGCCGCGTCGCAGTCGGCGACGGCGAAGACCGGGTGCCAGTAGGGCCGCCCGTGCGCCAGCGCGAGGTGTTCCGCGGACATCTCCATGAGGCCGCCCTGCATGCGCTCCTCGGGAAGTCCGGCGGGGGTGACGAGGGAGTACGCACTCCCGGCGCCCGGGACCTCCATGTCACTGAACCGCCAGCCGAAGATGCCGCCGTAGAACTCCTTGGCGGCCGTGGCGTCGCTCGTGTACAGCTCGGTCCAGCACAGTGAGCCGGGATCGTCCACCAGCTCGACCCCCTTGTTGGTGCCCGGCTGCCAGACCGCGAACTGGCCCCCCAGCGGGTCGCTGTACTGTGCCATCCGGCCCCACTCGTCGAGGTCCCGCGGCGGCACCCGTACCGTCCCGCCGGCCTGTTCGACGGCCCGGGTCGTCCCGTCCGCATCCGCGACGCTGTAGTAGATCATCCAGGCCGAACGCGCGCCCTCTTCGGTGAGCTTGCCGAGCCCGGCGACGATCTTCCCGTCCTTCCGGAACATCCCGCCTTCCATGTCCTCCGCCTCGCCCATGGACTCGTAGTCCCATCCGAGCACGGTGCCGTAGAAGGCCGCGGCGGCGCGGACGTCGGGAGCACCGAGGTCGATCCAACAGGGGGAGCCGGGGACGAAGTCCGTTGTGATCATTGCCTTGGCCTTTCGCGGGTCCCGTACCAACCCCAGCCTGACACCGGACACCGGCACCTGCCCCTCGGCGCGCCGGCCCCTCGGCCACGCCGGCCGCGGGGCGCGCGGGCCACGGGTCGACCGCGTGACACCGGACCGCATGCCGCTGCCGCGGCCGGGGTACGTGGCGGGGGTGGGACGCGAACGGCTGACGTTCGACGGTTGGATCGCCGCCGTCGGGACGGGGTCCGGTACCCGCGTCGTGCTCGGCCACTGGCCCCGGTCGCCGTTCGGACCGTTCAACGACGTGATGCTGGAGCACGCCGACGGCCGGCGCCTGCTGCTGGCGCCCACGGCCCGTATCGCGGAGTGCATCGCGGGCATCTACCACTTCGACGGGGTCCGGATCGTGCCCGTGAGCGTGCACCGGTGGGGCACCGAGTGGGCGGTCACGGCGGGCCCCTTGGAACTCCGCTTCGCCGTCGGCCGGCGCGGCGCCCTGGGCCTCGCGCTGCGGGCCGTCCCACGGACGCTCGCCCGTCGTCCGGCCTGGGCCGCTTTCACCGACGGCCCGGCCCGCTTGCTGCCCGGCGTACGGACCCGGGGCAGCTCCCGCCCCGGGTGCCGCCAGTGGTACGCGGCCTGCGACCTGCGCCGCATCACCACGGCCGCCGCCTCCTTCGACGGGGCCGACCTCGGCCCGCCGGCTCCCGTCGACCCGCCGGTCCGGTTCGGATTCGCATCAGCCCCTGCCCGACCGGCGCTGGTCCGGGTCGTCACCACCGTCGAACGCGACGGTGCCGGGCCGCACGGTGTCACGGGAGCCTGACCTCGGCGGGCCCACCGCAGGCAGTGCGCGGACCGGTGGTTCCACCCGAGCCGGACTCCTGCCCCCGCCCTACTGTGGGGGCATGCGGCTGCTGCTGACCTCCGACACGCACGTCCCCGCCCGAGCGAAGGGCCTCCCCCGGGAACTCCTGGCCGCTGTCGACGAGGCCGACGCCGTCATCCACGCCGGCGACTGGACCGACGAGCCCACCCTCGACCTGCTGGAGTCCAGGTGCCGCCGGCTGATCGGCGTGTACGGCAACAACGACGGCCCGCCGCTGCGACGGCGCCTGCCCGAGGTCGCCCGCGCCCGGCTGGCGGGGCTGCGGTTCGGCGTGGTGCACGAGACGGGTGCGGCTACCGGCCGGGAGCGCCGCTGCGCAGAACGCTTTCCGGACCTGGACGTCCTCGTGTTCGGGCACAGCCACATCCCCTGGGACTCCACGGCTCCCGGTGGCCTGCGCCTACTCAACCCGGGCTCGCCCACCGACCGCAGGCGGCAGCCGTCCTGCACCTTCATGACCCTGACCGTGTCCGACGGCGCGCTCCACGACGTCACCTTGCACCGGCTCCCGCCGCGCGACCGACCCGCGAGGAGGTGAGCGGGTCGCGAGGTCAGGAGGTCAGGAGGTCAAGGTGACCCGCCGACCGCTGTGGCCCGTGTCGAGGCATTCCTGGTAGGGATGGGGATCGCCCTGCCGCTCCCGGCAGACCCACGTGGCTCCGGCCGCGCGGACCTCGGTGGGCGCGCCGCGGGTGCGGGACAGGGTCCTGGTGTAGGCGGCGGCGACTCGGAGTGCGACGGCACACGACCCGGCTCGCTCGGCCGACACCCCGAGCCCGGTGGTCGCGTCGGTTCCGCAGACCACGAGCGGCACCGGTGCGAGGGTTCCGTGCGCGGACGCCCATCCCGGGGCCGGGATCGGGGCCGGGGCCGCGGCCGGGACGGCGGGCCACAGTACGGCAGCCACCGCCAGCAGGCTTGCCGCCGCCGTGCCGAGCTGCGCCGAACGCACGGTCCGCCTCCCTCCGTGCGGTGCCCGTGCCCAGGACGGCCGGGGCACCATGCCCACCACCCTGGCCCGGAGCGCCGCGCCGCGCCACCGGAACGGCCGGCCGGGACCGTGTTCGGCCCTGCGGGCCCTCGGCTGACCGCCGGCTGCGCCCCATGGCGCAAACCTGACATTGTCCGCCCTTGGGCGGGAACCGCCCGGCCCTACCTCCGGATCATGAGGCATGGCGTTCGGCATGCGAGCGCAGTGCGCTTCCTCATTCTTCCCAGGAGGACACCCATGGTCACGAGACGACGCCTGCTCGTCGGAGCCCTGTCCACGACGGGCGCGGGCCTGATCACCGGTGCCGGGCTGCTGCCCGTACTGCAGACCGGCACCGCGCAGGCCGCCGACGAGGAAGGGCCGGCCGCCGTCCCGCCGCCGTTCGCGGTTAAGATGCCTGCACTCCCCGTGCTCACCCCCTACTCCACGCAGGGCGGGGTGGACGCGTACCGCGTCACGGTCAAGGAGGTCTCCCGCGAGATCCTCCCCCGGGTGCGGACCAAGGTACTGACCTACGACGGCCACTTCCCGGGACCGGTGCTGTGGGCCCGCAGCGGCCGGCAGGTGACCGTCCGGCACCGCAACACCCTGGACATGCCGATCTCCGTGCACCTGCACGGCGCCAACGTCACCCCGGAGAACGACGGCGGCCCCATGGACACCGTCGCCCCGGGCAGGACGCGCACGTACACGTACCCGAACCAGCAGCCGAACGCCACGCTGTGGTTCCACGACCACGCCCACCACATGGAGGCCGAGCACGTCTACCGGGGCCTGTCGGCGACGTACGTCCTGACGGACGAGACCGAGCGCGCCCTGCCGCTGCCCTCCGGCCAGTACGACGTGCCCGTCGCGCTGCGCGACGCCCGCTTCGACGAGAACGGGCAGTTGGTCTATGAGATGGACGACTTCCGGGGCCGCACCACACTCCTCGCCAACGGCCGCCCGAGCCCGTACGTGGAGGTCGCCGCCCGCAAGTACCGCTTCCGCCTGCTCAACACCTCCAACCTCCGCTTCTTCAAGCTGCGCCTCGCCGACGGCGGGCCGATCGTGCAGATCGGCTCCGACGGCGGCCTGCTGCAGCGCCCGTTCACGACCGACACCGTCCCGCTGTCGCCAGCGGAACGCGCCGACGTCGTCATCGACTTCTCCCGCTACCCCGTCGGCACGAAGATCGTCCTCCAGAACATGCCGGGCCCGGGCACCACCGAGCCCGGCAACGTGCTCCGCTTCGACGTCGTCCGCACCGCCCCCGACCCGAGCCGGATCCCGGACGTGCTGCGCACCTTGCCACCGGTGGACGCACTCCCCGAGCCCGCGGTCGAGCGGACCATCGTCCTCAGCATGGACGAGGACGGCCGCACCGACGCGCGCGGATTCATGAACGGGCTGCAGTGGGACCCGGACCGGATCGACCAGACGATCACCTTCGGCACCTCCGAGATATGGACGGTGACCAACGCCAACAAGCGGATCCCGCACAACTTCCACATGCACCTGGTCCAGTTCCGGGTACTGGAGCGGGGCGGCGTCCCGGTCGGGCCCGCCGAGGCGGGGCTGAAGGACACGGTCCAGCTGTTCCCCGGCGAGACGGTGAAGCTCCACGCCACCTTCGACACCCACCGGGGCACCTACGTCTACCACTGCCACCTCCTGGACCACTCGGCCATGGGCATGATGGCCAACTTCCGGGTCAGGTAGGGGGCGGACGCTCGGCGTGGCCGTGCAGTCCACGGAAGTCAGCGGTCAGCGGTCCACGGTCAGCGTGCGCCGGTGCCGGTCACGGCGCGCACGGACCGGGGGAGGGCACCTCCCCACGGCTCCTTCGCCCCTCCAGCCACTCCCGCCTGACCCTCCCGCGCTTGCCCACCCGCCCGACGAGGCATGCTCCCGCCGTGCAACC
Source organism: Streptomyces sp. NPDC059851 (assembly GCF_042732005.1). NCBI lineage: Bacteria > Bacillati > Actinomycetota > Actinomycetes > Kitasatosporales > Streptomycetaceae > Streptomyces > Streptomyces sp. NPDC059851. The sequence continues at coordinate 66,213 of NZ_JBHWJJ010000025.1, forward strand.
CACGCGTTACTCCCAAATCCCCCTATTTCCCGAGTCCGGCGGACGGATGCTCGTCTGCGGCGACGACGGGCTCGCCCACCGGGTCGCCGCGGAACTCCTCGACGTGTACGGCGAACCCGTCACCCTGATCGTCCCGACTGCCCGCGAAGCCGAGCGGGCACTGGGGCACGGCCGCATCCGCATCCACACCGGCGGGCCGGGCCTCGGGCTGCTCGCCCGCGTACCCCTGGCCAGGCAGTGGGACGCGGCTTCGGCGGAGCGGCCGCCGGCGCGCGAACTGCGGATCGTGGAGGCGGCAGAGCCCGACGAAGCGGTCCTGGCCGCCGCGGGAGTGGGCGGCGCGCCGGCGCTCTCCCTCGTGTACGAGGACGACGACCGCAATGTTCAGGCCGCCCTGGTGGCCCGACGCCTCAACCCCCGCCTCCGCCTGGTCATCCGCCTCTACAACCGCAAGCTGGGGCTGCACCTGGCCGAACTGCTCGACCAGGCGGCGGCCGTCGCGGCCCCCTCGACGGACCCGTCCGACCTGGACGCCTCCACCACCGTCCTGTCGGACTCGGACACGGCGGCACCCGCCTTCGCGGCCACCGCGGTCGCCGGCACCAGCAAGGTCGTCCAGGCGGACGGACTCCTGCTCAGGGCCGTCGAACGCACTCCCCGGCGCCGCGGCGCCCCGCCCGCCCGCGCGGTCTGTACCCTGGCGCTGCTCCCGTCGGACCCCGACGGCCCCGAGAGCAGCGAAGGCCCCGCCCGCGCGGGGGACCGTCACCGCGGCCGGGATCGGGAGCGCGGGCCGTGGCTGCTGCCGGACGACCACCTGACCGCGCAGGCGGCCGGGCGTTCCGTCATCACCCTCGAAGTCGTCCCGCCCCCGGGGCGTAGACGGCTCCGCTCCCCGCTCCCGGGCGCGGCCACCCTGCTCGGCTCCCTGGGATCCCTGTTCTCCCCGCGTCTGAACTGGTCCCTCGCCGGTGTCGCGGTCGCCGTGACGGCGCTCGGGCTGGCCTCGTGGCTGACGACGGGAGACTCCCCGTTCCACGCCGCGTACGTGACGCTCCTCGACATCTTCGCCTTCAACGACCCCGCCGTACGGGAGCCGCCCGTACGCCAACTGCTCCAGGTGCTCGGCGGGTTCGTGGGCATGCTCCTGCTGCCGGTCCTCGTGGCCGCAGCGCTGGAGGCCCTGGGGGCCTTCCGTACGGCCGCGGGGCTCAGACGGCCGCCGGGCAACCTCTCCGGGCACGTGGTCCTCGTCGGACTCGGGAAGATCGGTACGCGGGTCCTCGCCCGGCTCAGGGAGCTCGGAGTGCCGGTGGTGTGCCTGGAGTCGGACTACTCGGCCCGCGGGCTGCCGCTCGCCCGGCGCCTGCACGTGCCGGTGGTGATGGGGGACGTCACCGAGGAGGGCGTCCTGGAGTCGGCCCGCGTGCACCGGGCGCGCGCCCTGATCGCGCTGACCAGTTCGCACGCCACCAACCTGGAGGCGGTCCTGCACGCCCGGACGGTCAAGGGTGACCTGCGGGTCGTGCTCCGCCTGGACGACGACGACTTCGCCGAGGCCGTCGACCGCACCCTGAGCACGGCACATCCGGCGGCGCTCACCCGCAGCCGCAGCGTCACCCACCTCGCCGCCCCGGCCTTCGCCGGGGCGATGATGGGCCGGCAGATCCTCGGCGCCATCCCCGTCGAACGCTGCGTCCTGCTGATCGCCGTCGTCGAGGTGGCGGGACTGCCGGAGCTGGAGGGGCGCACGGTCGCGCAGTCCTTCCGCCCGGGCGCCTGGCGCGTCATCGCACTGGACACCGCGGCCCGCCCGGAACGCCGACCGCACCTCACCGGGGTCCGCCGCGCGGGCGGTCCGAGCGCCGCCGGGAGCCTCGTCTGGGACCTGGAACCCGGCCGCGTCCTGACCGCACAGGACCGCGTCCTGATGACCGCCACCCGCCAGGGCCTGGCCGAACTCCTGGGCCGCCGGCGCGCACGGACCGGCAGCCCGTGACGGCACGGATCCGGTCAGCCCGGCGTACGGGACCACGGCGCACGTCCCAGGCCGACCCCGCCTCGGCCCAGCGGCGCCCGGACCGGACCCGGGCCCGCAGCACCACCGGCCCCGTGATCCCGAGGCCCTCGTCCCGTCACCGTGCGAGGCGGTCACCAGCCGCATGAAACCTGCGGAGGAGGGAAGAAGCCCCGTCCACGGTGCGGGCCGTGCGCCGGTGACGACGGCCCCACCGTTTCGAACCTGGAGGTGGACCATGGCGGGCCTGCCGAGAAGCGGTCATGCGGGCAAGGACGGGGGAACACCGTGGCGCGACTTCGGGAAGCTCCTGGACCAGATGTACGACCTCATGGAGGCCGCCACACCGCCCCAGGAGGCCGTCGTCGCGCCGCAGGACGGCGGCGACACCGCGCCGGCGACTCCCCACCGCACGGTGGTCAAGGGAGCGGGGTGACCGCACGTCACTCGCACTCGTCCGCCTCGTCCGCCTCGTCCGCGAGGCTGCCGAACGCCCGCCACCGCCGCAGCGCGGTGGCGCGTCATCGCCCGCTGAACCGGCTGCTCGGCTCGCCGCTCAGCCGGCCCCGGGGCACCTTGCGGCCGAAGGCCAGCAGCAGGAGGTCCTGGGCGGACCCGTACACGGGAGCCCCCGTCCCGTAGGACCAGTCCATGTCCTCGGCGCACAGCCGGACACCCCGCAGGTCGACACCGAAGAACCGCAGGCCCCAGGGCTTGATGTCGTCGAGGAGCATGCGCAGCCGGTCCTCGGGAACACGTCGGTCGAGCCCGAGGGCCACCGTCACGTCCAACCCGTGCACCACGTCGTGCCCGAGGGCGGCCACCGGCCCGCCGACCGGCGGTGTCCACGGATGGCCGGCGTTGTCCCGCAGGAAGGCGGTCAGCTCACCGACGGAATGCGCGGCCGCATCCCGGTGGGCGACGCGGTCGGTCATGCGGTGGACATGCCCGCGTGCCTTCACCAGTTCCCCCAACGTCGCCGGCAGGGAGAGCCGGAAGCCCATCGACATGTGGGCGACGACCTCACGGACCCGCCATCCTCCGCACAGGCTGGGCGCGTTCCACTCATCGGGCCGCAGACCGTCGAAGAGATCCGCCAGTTCCCGGCGTTCGGCCGCGATGGCGGCCCCGACACAAGCCCTCACACCAGCCCCCACATCCGCAATCCCCCCGGCTCGAACATCCGCCTGCCCGCCCGTCGTTCGCGAAGCGTTCTCCATGAGGTCAAGCGTGCGGGGGGCCGATCCATACGTCCAATAGATGGTTGTGCTCCCCTCTAGCATCAGCACTTATGGAACTTCGCCAGCTGCGCTACTTCGTCACCGTCGTCGAAGAGGGCGGTTTCACGAGGGCAGCCGCCCGCCTGCACCTGGCCCAGCCCGGACTGAGCGCCCAGATCCGCCAGCTGGAACGGGAGTTGGGGCAGCCGTTGCTCGACCGGTCCCACCGGTCGGTGACCCTGACCGAGACGGGTCGGGCGGTCCTGCCGTACGCCCGGGCGGCGCTGGCGGCGGCGGACGCGGTGCAGCAGACCGTCGACGCGTACACGGGGCTACTGCGCGGCCGGGTCTCCCTCGGGCTGGTTTCCGGAGCCACCGGCCACGCCTTCGACATCGCCTCGCTCCTCGCGGACTTCTGCGACGCCCACCCCGCCCTGGAGATCGCGCTCACCGAGGACACTTCGGAGCGGATGCAGGCAGCCCTCCTGGCGGGTGAGCTCGACATCGCCCTCCTCGGACCGACCGATGAGGTGCCCCCGCCCGGCCTGTCCCTGCGCATCGTCATCGACGCTCCGCTGGCGGTCGCCGTCGCCCCCGGGGACCAGCTCCTCGCCACGCCCGACGAGCGCACGACCGTTGCGCTGGCCGAGCTGAGCGACCGGGCGCTGATCTGCTTGCCCCGCGGCACCGGAGTACGGGCCGCCTTCGAACGCGCCTGCGCACGGGCGGGGTTCCGCCCCCGGGTCACCTTCGAGGCGGCAGCGCCCCACGTCCTCGCGCAGCTGGCCGCCCGAGGGCTGGGCGTCGCCGTGCTGCCCGCCGGTGAGGGAGGCCCTGCCGCCGGCGGACAGCTTCGGACGCTGACCATCGTCCGTCCCGGTATCCGTGCCCGGATCGCACTCGCCTGGCGGGCCGCCGGCCCCGCGAGCCCCGCGGCCCGGGTGCTGCTCGACCACCTCCGCGAGGCCCTGCCCACGGTGCCCGGGAGCAGGTCGCAGGGGGATGCTCCTGAGGCGGCTGGCGAGGGGCCCGGGGTCACAACACGGCGGCCGTGAAGGGGTTGTCGACGTAGTTGCCGTTGAGGTCGTAGGTGTAGACCGTGACGGCGTTCGTGCCGCAGATGGCGTTGGGGGTCGTGGAGAAGCTGCGGCGGTTGGAGTTGGGCAGTTCGACCTGGACCACGCTGAACGCCAGGTTCACCTGGTTGCTGACCTTCACGCAGTACCGGCCGGTGTTGACGTGCCGCACCCAATCGATGTTCTTCGCCCGCTTCAGCACGCCGGCGGCGGTAACGTCCGCCGCCGCCTGCACGTAGGGCGAGGTGATCGGTGTCGGGTTCGCCGCGGCGGCGGGAACGGCGAGCGGCCCGGTCAAGGCGGCAGCGGCAAGCAGAAGGGGCACAGAACGACGCATGACTCACACTCCCGGCGACGGCGCGACCCACAGCGAGCCGCGGGCGGTCTCACTACCGTCCCCGACACACCCCGCCGAACGACTCCGCAGCCGACCCGGGATCGGCCAACCGGGGCCGAACACCACCCGCCCGGCCCGTTCGGGTCGAGCGGCAGGGGTACCGGGCGCCGGGTCAGAGACCGGCGAGCAGCCCGTCGAGCGGGGCGGGTACGCGGTCGTGGGCGAGGGCCTCGACGAGAGCCCGTCCGTAGCTGATCTTGCGCCCCTTCTTCGTGCCGAGGAAGCGTCGCAGCTGCTGCTGCGGGGTGCGGCCCTGCTGCGCGGGCTGGCGCATGAAGGTCTGCAGGGCGCGCAGGTCGCCCTCCGCGCGGATGAGCTCCTGCACCCGTGGCACGCCCAGCGCGCGGATGAGCTCGTCCTCCAGGTCCGCCGCGCAGACGAACAACCCTTCGGGTGCCGCACCGGCGCGCTCCCAGCCGCGGACGTAGTAGCCGCGCTCCGCCTCGTCGCACAGCCCCGTGAGGCGCAGGCCCAGTCCTCGCGGTCCGAGGAGGCCGGCGAATCGTCCGACGCCCATCGCACCGCCCATCGGCAGGACACAGACTCCCTCGGCCTCCAGGTCCCGGCCGCGGCGTGCGGCGAGCGCGCTGACCGCCGCGACGTCGCTCGCCCCTTCGAGCAGGACGACCGCCCGGACGTGCAGCAGCGCGGCCAGCTCGCGCGCGCGGTCCCCGGTCCCGCCGGCCGCCCAGGCGGTCACCGCCTCCCGGAACGATCCCATGTCAGCCATGGGACGGAGTCTGCTCGCCGTCCGGCCACCACGCCAGGGAATTTCCACCGCAGCGCAGAGGCCGGTGCGTGAGGTGCCGGTGGGAACCCGACGAGGCGTTCCGGGCCCCGGTGCCGCGTCGGCGTCATATGATCACTTGTTGTTCTGTTCCGTCGCCCGCGAGGTGATTCCTTGACGAGAGTGGCACTGCGTCCTTACGCACTGTTGCCTCGGCAGTACGACGAGCGGAAGGTCCTGGCCACCACGGTGGATGCGTGGGGGAGGGCCCTCTGGCTGATCTGCGAGGAAGTCTGTTTCCCGTACCGATGGCGCGGCAGGGACGTTGCCCGACCCGCGCGGCTGCCCTTCGACGCCCTCCTGGTCATCAGCGACGGGGCGCGGATCCGGGAGCGGACCCTGCACGGAGTGGCCGTGGAACCTGCGGCCCTGGACGCCCTTCCCCGGGGCGGTGTCATCCTGCACGGACGCGGACTGCCGGGCGAACGCAACGGCCAGGTCTTCGGCCCGAACGGCCGTCCCCTGCGCCGGTTCGCCCTGGGCTCCCACCTGCTCCACCTGGTGGCGGACCGCCGGTCCAACGTGTGGACCGGCTACGCCGACGAGGGGATCTTCGGCGGTGACCCCGTCAGCTCGGGTGCTCTGGTCCGGTGGGACGCCAGGGGCAACAGGGTGTCGGACTTCCGGCCCCCGGAACCCCGCCGCATGGTGGGCGAGATCAGCGCCGTCAACGTCACGGACTCCGTGGTGCGGGCCGCCTGCCCGCCCGGGTACCCGTACTTCGAACAACGGGTCGGTGAACCGCTCCGCATCCGTGAACTGCCCGTGGTCGCTCCGTACGCCTTCGTGGTCGCCGGCGAGCGCCTCCTGCTGCTCGGAGCGCGCGAGCGCGGCACCGGACACACCACCCACCTGCGCACCGTCCACCACTGCCGCCTGACCGACGACGGAGCAGTGATCGTCGACCGCGGGGAACTCACTTTCCCGAACGGCAATCCGGTCAACCACTACCCCCGTCCCGTCTGCCGAGGTCCGCACCTGTACCTGCACACCCACCGCTCCCTGCGCCAGTGGTACCGACTGACCCTTCCCGGACAGGGCGCACGTGACGGGTGAGGGAACCCGTTGGACGAGGACCGCGGCCCGCCGCCGCCCGGTCGCGGTCGGCTTCGGCGCGGGGCGGGGCGGGGGCGGGGAGCCGGCCCCGGGCGTCAGGCGCCGGCCCGGACCGTGGTGCGGCGGGCCTGGAAGAGCCCCCAGCGCAGCAGTCGTCGGACCTCCTGCGGATGGGCGTACACCCCGATGTGGATGTCCTCACCGCCCCACACCAGGCGTCGTAGAAGGCATCGACATCGCTGGTCTCGTAGTAGCGGCGGGTCCAGTCCTCGTGGTCCGGCATGCTGCCGTCGTCCGTGGCCTGATCACCATGGTGCGTCATTTCCCCATAGGGGAACGTTTGATTCGCTCCGTCGCCCGCCGACTCAAGCGCCCGCGCCCCCGCTGCCGCCCCCGCCGTTCGCGCGCCGGCGCCGCAGGCGTGAGGCGAAGCGTCCGCCGCGCCGGGAGCGGGTCTGGCGGTCGAGCTCTTCCAGCAGGCGCTGGGAGCGTTTGTCCACGCCCAGTTCGTCGATGACCCGGTCGATCTCGGCGAGCAGCGCTCCCTGCAACTGCCACTGGGCCGGGTCCTCTTCGACCTCGGTCAGCAGGAGCTCCGCGAGCCGGTCACGGCTCGCCCTGGCCACCACGAGCTCCCCGGTCAGCCGGGCCTCCGCCTCCTCCGCGTTGGCACTGACCTGGGCGGTGATCAACTCGGCGAAACTCTCCACCGCCCTGGCCGTGTGCCCGGACACCTCCCGCAGCGCGGCCCTGACCTCCGCCGTGAACAGCGGGCCGTCCGGGCGGGCCTTGGCCAGGTCGGTCAGCGTGCGGCAGGCCACGCGGAGGACGACCGCACAGATCTCCAGGGTGTCAAGGCCCGTCCGCAGCACCAGCCGGAAGAGCAGACCCTCCTTGACGCGGGGGTTGAGGCGGAGGCTGTCCTCGGCCTGCCGGAGGGCGGCGTCCACCTGCGCGATGTCGTTGTCGAGCCGGCGCGCCTCGTGGAGGCGGGCGGCAGCCTGCTCGACCTTGGCGGGCCCGGGGGGCTCCTCGCCGAGGTGGTCCAGCAGCCGACTCATGCGCGCTGCGAGGTCGGTGATCGCGGCGCTCGCCTGGCCGACCCAGACCGGCGGCGCGACGAGCAGGTTGACCAGCATGCCGACGGCCGCGCCGATGAGCGTCTCCAGGACGCGGTCCCATGCGGTGTTCGCGACCTGGGTGACGCCGAGGACCAGCATGGCGCTGATGGCGACCTCGGGGATGAACTCGTCCACGCGCACCAGATGGCCCACGAGCAGGGACGCCAGGATGATCAGGCCGAGACTCCACCAGGTGAGTCCCACCAGCGCGCTGAAGCCGATGGCGATCAGGACGCCGGCGACGACGGAGTTCACCCGCCGGATGCCCGTGGTCAGCGTGGAGTAGAGGGTGACCTGGACGACGAGCAGTGCGGTCAGCGGTGCGGTGAGCGGGGCCGGCTCGCTGCTCAGCCGTAGCGCGATCACGTAGCTGACGACGGCTGCCGCGGTGGAGCGCAGCGCCTGGACCGCGACGGGCTCGCGGCGGAAACGGGCGATTCGGTCGATGGTGCTGGTCATTTCTGGCATACCTGCGCGCTTTCCCCGGCCGGCGCCGGGTGACCCAGGCGCCGGGGCTTTCCCGTCCCTAGTGGTCGTCGACGCGGCCCTGCTCGTCCTGCAGTCGGCGCCAGAGGCCGGTGCGGTGCAGGACGAGGAGCGCAATGGCCAGGAAAACCACTCGCAGGCCCACGGCGAAGGCGCGTCGGGCCGCCTCCTGGAGCGACTCGATGTTCGTGAGCGTCGACTTCGCCGTGCGCTGGTACTCGCGCACGAGCCGCTGGCGCGCCTCCGGAAAGCCGGCGCTCATCATGCGGCGGGTGACCGTTTCCTCCATCACCTGGGTGTAGGGGAGGAGCGTGCGGTACAGGAGGGCCGCGTTGCGGCGCAGCCGTGACAGGCGGTAGCCCTGCTGGGGCCGCCTCTGACGGAACACTTCGTCCTCCAGGTCCTCCACGTTCAGCAGGGCTCGGACAGCGGTCCGGCGGTAGGTCTCCAGGGCCTCGTCCAGCGGGAGGAACAGCACGGCCACCGCGTCGGGGGGACGTTCGTGCGGGAACCGGGCGGTGAGGCTCGCCAGCAGCCCGGTCGCCCCCCGGTGCACCGTGACCAGGTACGTCTCGGTCACCACGGCGTGGACGTGAACGACCCGGCCCGTCTCGACGGCGGGCAGGACGAACCCGGCGCTGTCGCCGAGGAACTCGGCCCGGGAGATCTCCCCCTCCCGGCCGAGCCAGCCGAACGCCGCGACGTCCAAACCAAACAGGTGCACGAGCGCCTGCTCGTCGGGCGGGCTCCTCTCGGGCAGCTCCACGTCCACGAGCAGGAACGGGAACGTGTTGAGCAGCTCACGTGCCTCTGACGGGCGGGCACGCGTCATGGCGCCGTCCGGCATGGACATCACCGATACGATCATCGCCCCTCGCCGTATCTCGTCAGCCGCGTCGCCTCCCAGCTTGTACGCGCGGCAGTGCGGTGCAAGCGCAGACGCGCGTTCGCACCGCAACGCACCTCGAACAGGTGAGGGAGCGGGCTGCCGGACCGCGCAGTTGATCTCCGGTCATTGTTGCGGCACCGTGCCCGGCCGGATCCGCACCCACGCCGGCACCGGCGCGAACACGGGCCGGGCGGCCGGGACGGCGGGCGGCACGGATGGGGGCGGGCGGGCCCCTACCGACGCTGCCGTAGGGGCCGCCTCACGGAGCCCGTCGCGGTCACTTCTGCCAGTTCGTCCAGGAGCCGCTGCTCAGGCGGTGGCGGTACCAGCGGTCGCCGTCCGTGCCGACGTGGGAGACGGTCGGGCTCCAGGTGTTGTTCCCGTCGACCCGCACCCCGCTGGCGGCCCTCCCGCCCATCGACTGCCAGTTGCTCCAGTTGCCGTCGGCATGGCTGTAGCGGGTCCAGACCGCGAAGTCCGTGCCGACGACGAACACCTGCCGCTGGCCGTTGGGGTACGTCTGCCACGCCTCCCCGTACTCGCAGATGTAGTCGCCGCCGAGCCCCGCCACATGGCAGTAGCCCGACGCGACCGGCGCGGGGGCGGCGTTGGCCGTACCGGCGGTCAGTGCGGCACCGGCCAGTGAGAGGAGGGCGGTGGCCGCGAGGGCCGAGCGGCGGACGGTGGCCAAGGTCATGATCGCTCCTGAAACTGTGCAGGGCCGTTCGTGATGACGGCAAGGGAAGCCGGGGCAGCCCCGGTCTGGAGAGGGTGAGGGGGGTGTGCCGGACAGGCCCCCGTGTCCTGATCCGGCACGCATCGACCGTAACGCCGTTGACGCACCGGGAGACCTCCTGGACCGTTGCCGGTCGTTGCCAACCGTCCATGGCAACGACCGGCAACGATCCGGAGGAAACGGAATGGCGTGTGTGCTGCCACGACGTTCCCGCGTGCGCAGGGTGCCCGGTGCTCGGGCCCGCGCCCACGACCACACCGGGGACGCAGCGCGTTGACCGGCGAGCGTCTTCGTGCACTGCGCGTCCGGCACGGCTGGTCACTGGACCGGCTGTCCCGGCAGGTCCACTACAGCAAGAGCTACTTGAGCCGGGTCGAGAACGGCCTGCGCCCCCTCACCCTCGAACTCGCCGAGCGCTGCGACCGCGCCTTGGGCTCGGGTGACGAACTGGCTCGGCTCGTACGCGACCGGTCCCCGTCCGAGAGCTCCGCGCACTCCCGGAGCACCGGGGACAGCGGTGGTGCCGGGGGCTCCGGGCACCGGGACGGCGCGGCCTCACCCGGAACGGACGGGCCCCGCACCGGGAATCCGCTGCCGGCGCAGTTGCCCGCCGTGGGCCGGATGTGGGGCCGCGAGGCGGAACTCGAGGAGGCCCGGGCCTTCCTCGCCGGGCACTGCGGCCCTGCCGTGATCGCGGTGGACGGGATGGGGGGCGTCGGCAAGACGACGTTCGCCGTCGCGCTCGCGGGAAGCCTGGCCGCGTCACGCCCCGACGGGACGCTCTTCGCCGATCTGGGGGCGCACGGCCCGTTCGGGAACCGGACCGCACCGGAGGAAGTGGCCTCCGGGCTGCTCCACGCCCTGGGACGGACCCCGCAGACCCTCCCGGCGGAGCCCGCAGAACGGATGGCCCTGGTCCGCAGCGTGCTCGCGCAGCGCCGGGTCGTCGTGGTGCTGGACGACGCCACCGGTGCCGCACAGGTGGCACCGTTGCTGCCGGCCGTCGGCGACAGTCTGACCATCGTCACCAGTCGGCGACGGCTGACCGCCCTGAGCCTGAGGCACGGCGCCCTGCGGGTCGGCCTGGAGCCGCTAGCGGTCCACGAGGCGGTGGGGTTCCTGCGGAACGCACTCGGCCGTGGCCGGCGGACCACGCCGGAAGACCCGGCGGGGGCGGTGGTGACACCGCGGTCCGGGACGACGACTGCCGTACCGGACGTCACGGACGCGGCGCTGTCGGCCATCGCACGGTACTGCGGATGCCTCCCGCTCGCGATGAGGATCGCGGCCGAGCACGTGATCGAGTGGGGCGACCGGTTCACCATCGCCCGGGACGGACGAGCGGATAGCACGGGCGCCCGGCTCGACCTCCTTGCAGTGCCGGGGGAGAGCAGCACCGCCGTGCGTCCGGTGTTCGCCCGGTCCTATCGGTCGCTGACGACCGACCAGGCGCGGGCGTTCCGCCTGCTCGCCCTGCACCCGGGTGCCGAGACGGGCGTGGGTGCCGCGGCAGCCCTCGTGGGGGAGCCGCCCGCGGTGGCCGGGCGGCTCCTCGGCGAGCTGCGGGCCGCGAGCCTCGTGACGGAGGTACGGCCCGGCCGGTTCCGCATGCACGACCTCGTACGCGACTACGCCCGCGAATGCGCCCGGTCGGACGAACCCCCGGAGGAACTGGACGCCTGCACCGCTCGGATCCTCGCCTGGTACGCGCGTGCGGCCGAGTCAGTGGCGGACCTACTACTGGGCCGGGCACGCCACCGGGCGCAGAGCGTGGCCGCGCCCGACCGGATCGTGCCGCCGCAGTTCGCGTCGCTCACGGAGGCGCTGGAATGGTGCGAGGGCGAGAGGACGAACCTCAAGGCGTGCGTCGAGGCCGCCCGCGCGGCCGGCAGCCCGGTGGCGTGGCAGTTGCCGTACGCCCTGTGGCCCTTCCTGTACCTGCGCCACCACCACGGTGATCTGCTGGGCGTCGGAACCGCTGCCAGCGCGGCGGCGGAGGGCGCCGGACCGCGCGCGGAGGCCTGCGCCGAGAGCGTGCTCGCCGCCGCGCGGGCCGGTCTGCGGGACCACGTACGGGCCGACGGGCACTACCGGAGGGCCGTCGAGCGGTTCGCCGCGGCCGGTGACGCGATCGGCGAGACCACGGCGCTGGTCGCGTACGCGATGTCCTGCCTGCGGCAACGGCGTGACGAGGAAGCCGACGCCCACACGGCCCGTGCGGTGGAGCTCTCCGCGGGTGCGGGCGACGCATGGGGAACGGGAGTGGCCCTCACCGGCCTCGGGGAGGTGCTGATCGCCCTCGGCGATCCCGCACGGGCCGTCACTCCGTTGCACCGGGCGGAGCAGCTCCACCGCGTGCACGGCTCGCTGTGGTTCCAGGCATCGACCTGGACGCTCATTGCCACCGCCCACCGGGACATGGGCGACCACCACCGGGCCGAGGCGTGCTACCGGACGGCGATCGACTTCCACGAACGCACGGGCATGCGCGCCGGAACCGCGCACGCCCTGCACCAGCTGGGCATCTGCCTGCAGGCTTCGGGCCGTACCCGGCAGGCCCGACGGGCACTCGGCCAGGCCCTGGACCTCTACTCGTCACTCGACGACCCGCGCGGAGGCACCGTCCTGGAAACACTGACCGCAGCAGAAGCAGAAGCAGAAGCAGAAGCAGAAGCAGAAGCAGAAGCAGAAGCAGAAACAGAGGCAGAGGCAGTATCAGAATCCGACGTCCGCGCGTCCTTCGGCGGCCTGCGCTTCTGAGTGGCGCCGGTCGGTGAGCCCGTTCGGCGTTCAGTCGGCTGTGGAATCGGCGAAGGCCGGGTACGCCGACTGGAACGCGAGGCGGGCGGCAGCGGTGTCAGCGAGCGCGGTGAGGAAGTCGTCCAGCGCCAGGAACTCCTCCCACGGCTCGGTGCCCGAAGCCGCCGACAGGCGGGCGGACAACAGGTCTTCCAGGTCGGCCACCCGTTTGCCCTTCCAGATCTTGTCGGCCGTGCTCACCAGCAGGTCCTCCACGATGACGGCCGGGCCGGCCCAAGCCGCGTGCGTGCCCGCGAAACGAGCCAGCCGGGGCGGGAAGCCGTGGCCCAGCAACAGATCACGGCCGGCCGGTTCGTGGGCGGAGCCGGGGCCGGTGAGCTCAGCGGGGTGCAGAACCTTGCCGATGTCGTGCGTCGCCGCACCGAACGACACGGCTTCACGGTCGATCTGCAGGGCGGGGCAGCGGGCGGTGGCCCAGTCCACCAGCCGGTGGGCGACGTCGTGGACGGCACGCAGGTGCGCGGCGAGCCGTGGCGCGGCACGCAGGGTCAGCAGCAGCTCCGGAACGGGGTCCGGGAGCGGACGCATGGCGGGGTCGGTGGGGGTGGTGAGGGCGTGTTGGAGGAGGACGGTCGAAGACATCGGACCAGGATCCACCACGCCACCGCTGCACCACCACCGCGCCGAGGCGCTGGTCGAAGGCCCCGGCACGCGGGACGCGGAGCTGTGGGGGGGGGCGCGGAGCCGCCGGCCCCCCCCCCCCCCCGCCCCGCACTGGGGCGCGGGGGGGGTGTGATGT